>JANLYC010000177.1:0-7069 GCA_031365435.1 Nocardioidaceae bacterium | reverse complement strand
ACAGCTCAGGCCGGCATTGATCCACAGAACGTGGATGAGGGTTTCTTCTGCCTTGATTGATGCTGCGCTGGGCATGTGCGCCACGCTTTCTGGAGCTCCCTAGGCTCCGCGCTGCTGGGGTCGACTCTCGGCCTACTTGCGCAGCGACCTCCGGTCTAACACCGTCGGGAAGAACGTGTCAAGGATTGACATTTCGGCGGCTTGGTGGGACAGGTACTTCGTTGATCACCGAGCTGCCAGCCAGGAGTACCAGGCGTCGACGTTGTCACCGCTCCGCACGGACATCGCGAGGATGTCGACGCCGGGCTTGAGGCTGCGTGCCTGCTTCTCAAGGCGATCCAGGTCGAAGTCGACGTAGGGCAGCAGATCGGTCTTGTTGACGATGACGAGATCGGCGACGGCGAACATGTGTGGATACTTCAACGGCTTGTCGTCCCCCTCGGTGACGGAGATGATCACGACCTTGGCCTGTTCGCCGATGTCGAACAAGGCAGGACAGACGAGGTTGCCGACGTTCTCGATGAACAACAGGGCGCCGTCACTGGGCGCCAGAGAGTCGATCGCCCGCCGCACCATGGGGGCATCGAGGTGGCAACCGGCTCCGGTGTTGACCTGGACTGCCCGCGCCCCGGCCGCCGTGATGCGCTGCGCGTCCACCAGCGTCTCCTGGTCACCCTCGATGACGCAGATCTCCCGCGACCCGGACAGCTCGGCGATGGTGCGTTCGAGAAGGGAGGTCTTGCCGGACCCGGGCGAGCTCATCACGTTGAGCGCGGTGATGCCGCGCGCGGCGATCCACGCCCGGTTGTGGGCCGCCAGGTGGTCGTTCTTGGCCAGGATCCGCTCACCCAGCACGAGCGTCTCGGTCCGAGCGTCACCCCCGGCGTGCTGGGCTGCAGGGTCATGGTCGTGCGGGTGATCGGGCTCGTGCGAGTGACCGGGTCCGTGGTCATGGTCATGGTCGTGGTCGTGGTCGTGACGGTTGTCGTGCAGGTGGGACCGGCCGTCCGCATCGACCCGTGACACCCGGACGTTGTCCTCGTCTCCGCATCCGCAGGTCAGGCACATGGCTCTTCCTCCATCTCGACCGAGGCGACGAGCAGCTCCTGCCCGCTGAGGACCTGCACGTCGGCACTGCCGCACGGGCAGAGCAGGATCAGCGAGTCGAGCCCGAACTCCTGGCCGCAGGTGCGACAGCTGGCCCGCCCCGGCCTCCGGTCGAACTCGAGTGCGGCGCCTTCGAGCGTCGTCCCCGCGGCGATGAGCTCGAAGCAGAAGGCCATGGCATCGGGCACGACACCGGACAGCGCCCCCACCTGGAGCCGCACGACAGCGACGCGTCGGCCTTCGGTGCGCTCGGCGACCAGGTCGACCACGCTCTGCGTGATGGCCATTTCGTGCATCTCGCGCCACCCTAGGCTGGCGTCGATTCGAAGTGCAACGAACCGGGGTAGGACAGCCTGCCAGGTGCGGGCGGTCCTGGCGCCCTCAACCGGTGTGCGCGGCCCACGCGGCGAGCAGCTCGGCCTCGCGCTCCTCGGACAGTCCCCACCCGGGCACCAGCGGTGGCTGCTCATCCTTGATCCAGGACCAGGTGTCGGAGATGGTCTCGGTCAATGGTCGCGGCGACAACCCCGATGACATGGCCCTGGTCGGGTCGGCTGCCATCGTCCACTCGTGCTCGCCCTCGGTCCACAAGGGCAGCGACTGGTAGTTCTCGCCCTGATCCTTCAGCCAGGCCGGGTCCGGCCAGACGAGGTTGGTTCCTGACGGGCCGACGGCTCGGACGGCCGCGTCGAGCAGGTCGCCGAAGCCGAACG
Organism: Nocardioidaceae bacterium; assembly: GCA_031365435.1. GTDB lineage: Bacteria > Actinomycetota > Actinomycetes > Propionibacteriales > Nocardioidaceae > JANLYC01. Next base: position 5,249 of record JANLYC010000177.1, on the reverse strand, counting down.
GTGGCGTCGGCGAGATGCTGTTGAACGTCCCCGCGGTGCCGTCCTCGGCCAGCTTGACCGTCCATTCCCCCTGGTCACGGGCGTCGATCACCTGCATGGGAGCGTCGTACGGGCCGGCGGCGAGCACGTCGCCCCCGCGCGCGATCCGGCGTACCCACCAGGTGAACCTGCCGGTGTGGTCATGAGGGCCGATGACGTAGGTAGGGCGGACCACGGTGAGTGCGTCGCCGTATGACGACGCAGCCTGCTGCTCACACAGCACCTTGAGGCCGCCATAGGTCTGGGCCGTGACCTCCTCGGTCTCTGGGTCATCGAGGGAGATCAGCGCCCCGTCCTCGGTGAGGCCCGGCGCGTCGGTGTCGGCATACACCGACATCGTCGAGATGAAGACGTGGTGACCACCCCGTCCGTCGAGGGCTTCTGCGAGCTGCCGGACCTGACGGGGCACGTAGGCGCACACGTCGATGGTGGCGTCGAAGGTGCGGCCGGCCAGCACCGACAGGTCGTCGTCGCGGTCGGCCCGCAGGTGCTCGACGTCCTCGAGGTCTGCGGGGCTCGTGTGGCCGCGGTGCAGCAGGGTGACCTCGTGGTCGCGGTCGCGGGCGGCGTCGGCGATCGCCCGCCCGACGAAGCGGGTGCCGCCGATGAAGAGAATGCGCATGAGTCGACCCTAAGGCGGCCCGGAAGCTTTCGCCTGTCGTCTCGCTGTCGGCACAAACATGACTTTGTGTGACCGCAGGACAACACCTAGCCACCACGATTACGATGGCGCCGTTGAGACTGATGTGGCGTCTGTACACATGTGCATACTCCTGTGTACTCCTGGGGCGCCTCGAGGAAGGGGAGTGCGTCGTGCGCCGACGGCTGTGGGCTGCTGCTGCGGTCGGGGCGGCGACGCTGTCCCTGGTCGTCGGGGCGGTGCCGGCCCTGGCCGGTTCGAAGCCGGTGTTCCAGATGCCGTTCGCGTGCGGAGAACGCTGGGAGGCGTCCAGCCGGCCGACGCACAGTCCAAGTCCGTTGTCGGTCGACTGGAACCGTGATGCGTACGACGCCGGGCACCTGGTCGTCGCCAGCGCTCCTGGCGTCGTGACGTCGGTGGTCGACCTGGGCAGCACCAGCTACGGCCTCTACGTCATCGTCGACCACGGCGACGGTTGGACCACGCTGCACGCGCACCTCCAACGCGCGTTCGTCGTCGTCGGGCAGCACGTCGACCAGGGACAGGTCATCGCGCTGCTGGGCAACTCGGGTGGATCGACCGGCCCGCACCTGCACTACGAACAGCGGCTCGACCGGTCTGATCAGCACGCGTGGTTCAACGCCAACCGGCTGCGGTACAACTCCTGGCTCACGTCGAAGAACTGCGGAGACGTCCCGGTCATCGGGGACTGGAACGGCGACCGGCGCAGTGACGTCGGCGTCTTCGGTCGTCAGCCCGTCTCCGGCGTGTTCCGCGAGCGCGTGCCGGGGGGCGGCTCGACCGTCACCTCCTTCGGCAAGCCCACCGACCAACCCGTCGTCGGCGACTGGAACGGAGACGGGCAGACCGATCTCGGGGTCTACGACCCGACCACAGCCCGTTTCGCCCTGCACAACGCGAACGGGTCGACCACCCGCTTCACCTTCGGTGTTCCGGGCGACCTGCCGTTGGCGGGGGACTGGAACGGCGACGGACTGACCGACGTCGGAGTCTTCCGTCCCTCGACGCACACGTTCTACCTGCGCGGACCGGCCGGGAACTTCTCGTCCCGCGTGTTCGGTACCTCGTCGAGCCTTCCCGTCGCAGGCGACTGGGACGGTGACGGGCGATGGGAGGTCGGCACCTACGACCAGTCGACGACGACGTTCTCCCTGGCGCTGGTCGACGGGACGACGCGCACCATCAAGTTCGGGACCACCTCATCGCTTCCGGCCGTCGGCTCCTGGAACCGCGACGGCGTGACCGACCTCGGCGTATGGGACCGAACCTCCGGCACGTTCATGGAGCGCATCCGTCCCAGGAAGACCACGACGATCGCCTTCGGCAAGGCGCGCTGAGGGGCGGAGGCGTCTCTGCGGCAAGGACGTCAGCCCGGCGAGACCCGCCCGACCAGGTGCGGTTTCCCCGATGTCTCCGCGACGCCGAAGTCGATGAGCGCGTCGTCAGGCTGGGCGCGCCGAGCTCCGAAGGTCACCTGGGCGGGCAGCGCGATGGGCTTCTTGAACGCGACCTCGACGGCGAACGACGGTGGCAGCTGGTTGTCCAGCTCCGCGAGACAGCGTGCCTTGGTCCACATCCCGTGCGCGATGTGGCGGCGGAACCCGAAGGCCCTGGCCGTCAGGTCGTACAGGTGGATGGGGTTGCGGTCGCCGGACACGGCGGCGTACGCGCGGCCTAGCCCGCTCGGCAGGTCCCAGCGCGCCGGCCCGGGCGGAGGGTCCGGGGGGAGGTCCTCGGGCGGACCGGCCACGTCTGCGGAAGCGGCGCCTGCCTTGAGCAGGACCGTCTCGTCCCGCCACACCACCGCACCGTCCACGGCGGCCTCGGAGATGATCGTGACGGTACGGCCCCGTCGGTGCGGCGCCAGCCGCTCAGCCCAGACGGCCAGGTCGAGTGACTCCGACAGCATGATCGGCCGCCGCTGCTCGATCCGGTTCCGTACGTGCACGCAACCCATCGGCGGGAACGGGAAGTCGGGGTCCGTGAGCAACGCCAGGTGGAGCGGGAACGCCAGCACATGGGGGTATGTCGCCGGCAGCGCCTCGCGGAAGGGCAGGTCGCACACGTCCCGGTAGGCGGCGATGTGGGCCAGGTCGGCCGCCATACCGGGGAGCTCGAGCCGAAGGTCAGGCAGTGTGTCGGGCCGTCCGCGCGAGGGCAGCACGGCCTTGACGTAGAGGCCGCCCAGCGAGGGGGACCCGTCGAGGACTCGCGTGACCACCTCAGGCGCCGAGGAGGCTCTGCCCGCACACCCGGACGACGTTGCCGGTGACGCCGGACGAGCCGGGATGGGCGAACCACGCCACGGTCTCGGCGACGTCGCGGGGCTGGCCACCTTGGCTCATGGAGTTCATCCGACGCCCGGCCTCCCTGATCAGGAGCGGGATCGACGCGGTCATCTGGGTCTCGATGAAGCCCGGGGCCACCGCGTTCACCGTCACGCCCTGGTCGGCCGCCACGGAGCTGAACGCGTCCACGAAGCCGATCACACCGGCCTTCGACGTGGCGTAGTTCGTCTGTCCGAGATTGCCCGCAATCCCTGCGATGGAGGCGACTCCGATGACGCGGCCGTTGGTCCGGATCACCTTCTGGTCGAGCAGCTCGGCAGTGATGCGTTGCGGGGCGGCGAGGTTCACCTCGATCACCGACGTCCAGGTGTCGGAGGGCATGTTGGCGAGCTTCTTGTCGCGCGTGATGCCGGCGTTGTGGACCACGATGTCGACGCCACCGTGCAGGTCGTCGAGCGACCGGGCGATGCGCTGGGGCGCGTCCACGGCGGTGATGTCGAGCGTGACCGCCGAACCGTCGATCTCGCCCATGACGCCATGGAGTCCACTCGCAGACTGTGCAACGTCGACGCCCACGACGGTCGCCCCGTCGCGGTGCAGCGTGCGCGCGATGGCGGCGCCGATGCCTCGCGACGCTCCGGTCACGAGCGCGACCCTGCCCTCGAGTGGCCGCAGCGGCAGCACGGCCGACCCGACCACGTCGAGCTTCGTGCCCACGCGCACGACCTGGCCGGAGACGTACGCCGACTTGGCCGAGAGCAGGAACTGGACGGTCGACTCGATCCGGTCGGTTGCGCCCGCCGCGACATACACGAGTTGGACGGTGCCGCCGCGCCCGATCTCCTTCGCGAGTGAGCGCGTGAATCCTTCGAGGGCGCGCTGAGCGATCCGCAGCTCGACGGTGGCGGCGTCCTCGGGCGGCGAGCCCAGCACGATGATGTGCGGGCACGGCGCCAGCGAACGCAGCACCGGCGTGAAGAAGTCGTGCAGTGCCACGAGTTCGTGGGCGGTGGCGATGCTGCTCGCGTCGAAGACGAGCCCCTGGTAGCGGGTGCCGTCGCTGTGCTGGGACGGCGCCGAGCCGCCGGCGGCCTCGATCGCCTCGGTGGCCGGGGCCACGAGCGGCCCGTCGCCGCCGACCAGGAACTCGCCGGCGAGCACTGGGTCGTCCTGCACGTAGCGGCGCAGGAGCGGCGGATTGGGCAGACCCAGGTTCTTCGCCAGGAACGTGCCGACGGGGGTGCTGGTCAGGGCCTGGTAGCGGTCGGCCACGGTGACTGCTCCTCTTTCGCTGGTGGACTGAGCGGGCGGGGCGCCGTGTGGCGCAGGTCTCCGCGCCTTCGGGTAGGCACTGCCGGGGGCTCACGGTAACTTGACGTGCGCTGACCCGCGTCGGGCGCCGGCAACGGAGTCCACGTGCGTCAGTGCCTGACAAGTTCACCACTGCCACCACGTCCGCGTCGCCTGAGTGTGGCGAGCGTGACACCGCCGAAGGAGCAGTTGATGCCGAAGAGATCATCCGACCGGCCCGAGGGTCAGGTACGCCGGGTCGCGGTCATCGGTGGCAACCGGATCCCGTTCGCGCGGTCGAACGCGGCATACGCACAGGTCAGCAACCAGGACATGCTGACGGCGACGCTGGACGGCCTCGTCGAGCGTTTCGACCTGGCGGGGGAGCGGCTCGGCGAGGTTGTTGCCGGAGCGGTGCTGAAGCACAGCCGCGACTTCAACCTGACCCGCGAGTCCGTCCTGGGGTCACGGTTGTCTCCGCAGACACCGGCGTACGACATCCAGCAGGCCTGCGACACCGGGATCCAGGCGGCGATTGCGGTCGCCGACAAGATCGCGCTCGGCGCCATCGAGGTCGGGGTGGCCGGCGGTGTCGACACGACGTCAGACGCGCCCATCGCCGTCAACGAGAAGCTGCGTCGGATCCTGCTCGAGGCCAACCGTGCGAAGTCCCTCTCCGCTCGTGCCCGGGCGCTCGCCAAGGTACGACCCGGGCATCTTGTGCCGGCGCCGCCTCGCAACTCCGAACCTCGGACGCGGCTCGCGATGGGCGAACACGCCGCGCTGACCGCGCTCGAGTGGGAGGTGACGCGGTCCGAGCAGGACGAGCTCGCGCTTCGCTCGCACCAGCGGCTAGCGGCGGCGTACGACCGTGGCTTCTTCGACGACCTCGTGACGCCGTACCTGGGACTCGACCGCGATCAGAACCTGCGCCCCGACACCACGCTCGAGAAGCTCGCAGCTCTGAAACC
>JANLYC010000165.1:0-1526 GCA_031365435.1 Nocardioidaceae bacterium | reverse complement strand
TGTCTCCGGCCTCACTTCTTCGGCAAGTCGACCGTGATGTCGTTCGGTCCGGCGGTCACGGTGACCGTTTTTGGTAGCTCGATGGAACCGGTCGGCCCGCCGGCCGCCTGGTCGCCGAGCGCCGGCGTGTACGTCACCGTGTACGCCCCGGCCGCCGCGCCCGGCTTCCGCTCGCCCTTCGAGTCCGTGGTGCGGACCGTGGTGAGGGTGAACGTGCCGTCGTCCTTCACCTCGGAGTTGACGAGGAACTCCGGCTTGTCGGGGTCCGGGATGAACCGGACGACGCCGCCCTTGACCGGCTGGCCGCCCCGCTTGACCGTCCCGGTCACCGGGTGGAGGTCGGGGAAGGCGCCTTGCTGCTTGTCGCCCCCCCCGCACCCGGCGAGGAACGCCAGGGCGAGGGTGGCAGGAGCGAGTGTGGTTCGCATGGTTAGTTCCAGTCGCTCCCAGGTACGATGCTGTCGCGGGGGTCGGTGACCGCGGCCCACGTCGGCTGCGTCAGAGTCGCGCTGATGAACCGGACGCTGCCGTCGCCCATCCCAACCATGATGCCGCCGGTGTGCATCCCCTGAGCCAGACTGAGGTCGCAGTTGTTGGTGGCGTGCGGCATCACCTGGAAGAGGCGCGCCGACGGGTATCCGCTGACATCGCTTTTGCTTCCGGACGCCAGGTTGAACCCCGGCCGCCACACGCTGTTGGCGTCGGCCCACAGGCTGCCGTAGGTGGTACTCCCGGCGAGGTTCATGGTGTTCCCGCAGGTGCCGTAGATCTCGGCGAAGAAGATGGTGTTCGACAGGCCGTCCGGCACGGCCGGGGTCATGTCCTTCTTGCCCTGCGGGTACGTCTGACTGTTGGGCGGGTCGCCGAACACGTAGTTGTTGCCCGCGTAGCAGCTCGCGCCCCAGTTGTTCGCGCCGCCGTTGGGTGTGGTGTTCAGGCCGTTCTGGACGGACGGGTCCGTCGGGCAGAGGAACGTCTTCACCGGGCGGTTGTACTGCCCGCCCGCGTACCCGGTGATGACCATGGCCTTGTACACGTTGTCCTGCTCGACGTAGGCGAGCAGGAACGCGAACATGGTGTAGTTGTGTTTGCCGAACGGGGTCGTGGCCGGGGTGTAGCAGTTGATGTTGGCCGGGTCGGCGCACGGGGCCGACATCGGCGGGAGCGTCTGGAGCGAGTCTTGCATGTTGTGCGTCGCGAGGCCGAGTTGCTTGATGTTGTTGGTACAGCTCATTCGAGCCGCGGCCTCGCGGACCTTCTGCACGGCCGGCAGCAAAAGACCGATCAGGATGGCGATGATCGCGATGACGACGAGTAGCTCGATCAGCGTGAACCCACGCCGACGCCGCAAGTGGGACATGACGAACCTCCCAGCAGGAAATGAACCGGGAACGAACGCACAATTAGGAGAGTGGGGAACCGCTCAAGTGTACCCGGTGGCGCGTCGCGTGCAAGCGGAAGATGGGATTGAACTCTTAATGTCTGTGGCGAGCCGGGAGCGTGAGCGACCGGAGGCTCCGCAGCGC
>JANLYC010000013.1:0-3164 GCA_031365435.1 Nocardioidaceae bacterium | reverse complement strand
GGGTCCTCGGACGGCGCGTAGTCGACGTCCACGTCGATGCCCTCGAGCCCGTGCACCGTCAAGGTGGTCGTGCCGACCCCGTCGATGCGCACCCCGAGCCGCTGCAGGAAGAAGCAGAGGTCCAGGACCATGTAGTTGGGGCTGGCGTTGCGGATCGTGGTGACGCCGTCGGGTCGGGCCGCCGCGAGAAGGGCGTTCTCGGTGACCGTGTCGCCGCGCTCGGTGAGCACGATCGGGCGGGTCGGCTCGATGGCCCGGTTGACCTGCGCGTGGTAGGACCCGTCGGTCGCCTTGACCTCGAGGCCGAACGGTCGCAGGGCTGACATGTGCGGCTCGACCGTGCGGGTGCCGAGGTTGCAGCCGCCGGCGTACGGCAGGTCGAAGGTGTCGGCGCGGTGGATCAGCGGGCCGAGAAACATGATGACCGAGCGGGTACGCCGCGCGGCCTCCTCGTCGATCTGGCTGAGGTCGAGCGTCTTGGGCGGGATGATCTCGAGGTCGTTGTCGGTGCCGAACCAGCGGGTCTGCACGCCCAGCGAGCCGAGCACCTCGAGCAGCCGGTTGACCTCCTCGATGCGGGCGACGCTGCGCAGGGTGGTCTTCCCGCGGTTGAGCAGCGAGGCGCAGAGCAGGGCGACGCCCGCGTTCTTGGACGTCTTGACGTCGATGCTGCCCGACAGCGTGGTCGGACCCGTGACCCGCAGGTGCGTCGGCCCCGCGCCGAGGGCGACGATCTCGGAGTCGAGCGCGGCGCCGATGCGCGCCAGCATCTCGAGCGAGAGGTTCTGGTGGCCCTTCTCGATCCGGTTCACCGCGCTCTGGCTGGTGGCCAGCCGCTCGGCCAGCTGCTGCTGGGTGAGACCGCGGTGCTTGCGAGCATCCCGGATGAGGTTGCCGATGCGGCCCTTGTAGTCCTCCGTCATCCCGCCACGGTATCTCATGTGTGAGATATGGCAAGGCGGGGCACGTGCCGCCCCGAGATTGGTCTTGGCCGTCCCTGGCACGATCGCCGGATGGCGATCAAGGCGGTGGTCTTCGACATCGGTTCCGTGCTGGAGGTCATCGACGACGAGGTGTTCCCGGCGCCCTTCGAGACCCGGCACGGGCTGGGGGAGGGAGCGGTCCTGTCCGTGCCCGACCTCGACGCCGACCCAGGCACCGGGGGAGTGAGCGAGGCCGAGGTGCGGGCCCACTGGCAGCGCCACCTCGCGCTCAGCGACCGCCAGGTCGACGAGCTGATGCGCGACTTCTGGACGTGGTACGTCGGCACGCTCGACCAACCTCTGGTCGACTGGTTCGCCGCCCAGAGGCCGACCCGCAAGACCGGGATCTTGAGCAACTCCGGCCCAGGGGCGCGCGAGGCGGAGCGCCACTGGGGCTTCGAGGAGCTGACCGACGACATCGTCTACTCCCACGAGGTCGGGGTGGCAAAGCCCGACCCGCGAATCTACGAGCTCGCGTGCGCACGGCTGGGCGTCGAGCCGCACGAGCTCGTGTTCCTCGACGACATGCAGCACTGTGTCGACGGGGCGGCGGCACTCGGCATTCGCGCGTTGGTACACCGGTCGACGCCCGAGTCGATCGAGGCCATCACGGCGCTGCTGGCCTGACCGAGCGTCACAACTCACGGTTCAAGGGGCCACAACCCGCGGCTCAACGCGCCGCAACTCACGGTTCAAGGGGCCACAACTCACGGTTCAACGAGGGGAGGTGATGAGCCAGTGGGCGGACCAGGGGGGAAGCCAGAGCCGGTCGTCGTCCGACACCTCGAGCCGCGTCCCCCTCAGGGTGTCGTACGGATCCGCCATGCCGTGCTGATCGGCCTGGACGCCACCCCGGCCCAGGCTCTCGTGCAGCTGGTCGAGGGGATAGGGACGCCACTGGGCCGTGACGTTGTACAGCCCGACCCAGGGACCGAGCGGATGACGGCGCACGACCGGCAGGACGCCGGGATCCATGACGGGGAGCACCTCGGTCGCCACAGACGCGTGCAGCTGTGGAGTCCGAGCTCGTACCTCGACGAGAGACCTCAGCGCGGCGTACACCCGCCCCTCGAGCGTGGCCCGGTCGTGACGCCGGTCAGCCGCGGCCCAGTCCATCCGGGGCCGGTGCAGCCAGCGGTTGTCGCTCTCGTGCCCGGCTTCGGCGGCCCAGTCGTCGTCGTTCGGGAGGCCGATCTCGTCGCCCATCCAGATCACCGGTACGCCGCCCCAGCCCAGCACGATGGCGTACGCCAACCGGATCCGGGCGATCGCTGACGTGACCTGGTCGGGATCACCGGTGGCGACGGCGCGGGGGAGGCCCGCGAGGCTGGCCGTCATCCCGCTGATCCGGCGGTCATGGGTGAGCGGGTTCTCCTGGAAGACGAGTCCCTCGGCGAACGAGACGGGGTAGCCGCCGCTGTAGAAGTCCGCCAGGAACTGTCGGTGCAGGTAGCCCGTCAGTCCCACCGCTGTCGCGTCCTCGTCGGACACCGCCCAGCCGATGTCGTCGTGGCAGCGCAGGTAGTTGATCCACGCGGTGGTGCTGGGGATCGGTGGGGCCGCGCCGAGTGCGGTCGCCGTCAGCCGGACGTCCTGGCTCGCCAGCATCGACCACACCTGGACCATGAGGCTGTTGTGGTAGGCGAGGTCACTGACCTTCGCATGGTGACGGCCCTGTCCGAGGTACCTCACGGCATCGCGGGGCGCCACGATCGCCTCGGCCTTGAACAGCAGCGCCGGACACGCGATCCGGGCGAACGCGCGCAGCGCCTGCGTGATGTCGTGCACCTCGGGCTGGTTCTGGCAGTCGGTCCCCATGCGTTTCCAGAGGAACGCGATCGCGTCGAGCCGCAGCACGTCGACACCCGCGTTGGCCAGGTAGCCAACGATCGAGGCGAACTCGTAGAAGACCTCGGGGTTCGTCCAGTCGAGGTCCCACTGGTAGGAGTTGAACGTCGTCCAGACCCAGGCGCCGAGCTCGTCGTCCCAGCTGAACGAGCCGGGCGATGTGGCGGGGAAGACCTCGGGCATCGTCGCCTCGTATGCGTCCGGCGCCTGCCGATCGGGGAAGGTCCAGAAGTAGTCGCGGTAGCCCTCGTTGCCGTGGCGGGCCCGCTGCGCCCACGGGTGTTCGCGGGCCACATGGTTCAGCACCAGGTCGAGCACGAGCGAGATGCCGCG
>JANLYC010000395.1:0-6119 GCA_031365435.1 Nocardioidaceae bacterium | reverse complement strand
CGCCGCTGACGCCGATCGGCAGGTCCTGGAGGATCCTCACATCCGCTGCCGCCGCAGTGAACTGTTGCTCGATCCGCCACTGCAGCCAGGCGTGGAACCGGGTGCGGTCCGCGTGGTCAGCGGCGAGGTCCGCCACGGTGTCGGATCCGGGGTCGTGCAGCTCCTCGGGCCACTGCCGCCAGTCGGAGCCGTACAGCTCTGCCAGCGTCGTCCAGATCGCGAAGGTCTCGAGGCCAGGCCCTTGTGCCGCGCGCCAGCGCAGGAACTCGTCCGCCACCGGTGAGTCGGCGAACTCGGCTTCGAGGGCCGTCAGCTTGGTCCGCCATACGGAGTCCCGGTCGATCGTCGGGGACGGCGACGCCTCCGAGGTGCCGGCGACCCGCAGGTAGATCGGGTTGCGAAACCGGCGGGTCGCCGGGAGGTAGGGACTCGGCTCCTGTGGAATCGTGGGCGCGACCGCATGCAGCGGATTGATCAGCAGGAAACCTGCGCCGAGAGCTTGCGCCCAGGTCCGGATGGTACCCAGGTCGGCCAGGTCTCCGATGCCCGTGCTCGAGCGGGATCGTGCGGCATACAGCTGCACGGTGAAGCCCCAGGCCCGCCAGCCGGCCGGCAGCCAACAGCGTCCCGGCGAAACGATCAGCCGTCGCGTCCCGGTGCTGGTGAGCAGGTCGTGGTATCCCAGCGGAAAGTCCCGGGGTACCGAACCGTCGATCACCCGGCGTTGGCCGTCCTCGCAGTCGACCTCGACCGGGCCGAGTCCAAGGTCCTGGCCGGGCTGCGTGACGATCGGCGCCCACTCGTCCAGATCGGCCGGCGGGGAACCCATCGCAATCCGCAGCCGGTCGACAGTGTCTGCGGGGACCTCGACGACCTCGTCATACGCATTGACCCAGTGGCGGTGGATCCCCCAGGCATCGGGCAGCAGCAGGTCGGGTACGGGAGCGTCTGCGGTCACGGGGTCATCATGCCGCGCGGGTGTCGGGAGGCTTCGCGCGCATGGCGTCTACTCACTTCGGGTCAGGCCTGATGGCAGCGAGTCAGCTCGACGCGTCGAGTGAGACGTGCAGGCGACGTACCGCCATCTCGGCCAACCAGGCTGCCGCGTCCGGCAGGATCGCGTCGTCGAAGGCGGCGCGTGGGGAGTGGTTGTCGGGAGCCGCCAGGTAGTCGTCGACAGGGCAGGCGCCGACGTTGAAGTAGGCGCTGGGCACGAGCTCCATCACGAACGCCATGTCTTCGGCGCCGAGCTCGGGGTTGGCGAGCTCGCTGAATCGGTCCGGTCCGAACAGGTCGACGACGGCCTGGCGGGCGCGTGCGTACTCGGTGTCGTCGTTGACGGTCACCGGATAGCCGAGGCGGTAGTCGATGTCGACGTCCAGCCCATGCGCGGCCGCGATCCCCCTGGCGACGCGCTCGATCTCCTGTTGCACCCGCGCCCGGGACTCGCGTGACAAGGTGCGCACCGTTGCCTCGAACTCCACGTCATCGGGGATGATGTTGTCCTTCGTGCCGCCTGCGATCCGGCCCACCGTGATGAGGACGGGGTCGAAGACGTCGAAGCGACGCGTGGCCATGGTCTGCAGCGCCAGCACCATCTCGCAGGCGGCGGGGATCGGGTCCTTGGCGCGGTGCGGGGACGAACCGTGACCCCCGACGCCGAGAACTCGCACCTTCACCTCGTCCGCCGCCGCGCCGGTGGTGCCCGGACGCGACGCCCACTGGCCGAAGGGGAGCTCTGCGGAGTACACGTGCAGGGCGTATGCCGCATCCACGCGACGGCCGGCTATGTCCAGCAGCCCCTCGTCCAACATGGGCTGTGCGCCTCCGGGACCTTCCTCGCCGGGCTGGAACATGAAGACCACGTCACCCGGCAGGTCGTCGCGCAGAGCGTGCAGGACGCGAGCCGCTCCGACCAGGCTCGCCACGTGAAGGTCGTGTCCACAGGCGTGCATGGACCCGACGTGGCGAGACTTGTAGTCGACGTCGACCTCCTCGGTGACCGGCAGCGCATCCATGTCGCCGCGGAGCAGGACGACCTGACGGGGCCCGCTCTCGGGGGTGCCCCGACCACGCAGCACGGCGATGACGGAGGAGAGCGATCGGCCCGTGCTGATCTCGAGGTCGAGGCCGGCGAGTGCATCGAGCACGACCTGCTGGGTCTTGGGCAGGTCGAGACCGATCTCGGGGATCTCGTGCAGTCGTCTGCGCAGGTCGCTGAGCTCTGGTCCAAGCTCACGCGCGAGATGCACGGTGGTGGGTGTGCCCACGTCGTCGATCACGCCCGGAGTCTAGAGGTCGATGCCGCTGCCAGTCGGTCACGTCAGCGACCGAGCGTTGACCTGTCCGCGCTCGAGGTCGGAGTAGATTCGCAGGACGGCGAGGGATCGAGGTTCCGATGAGCGCTCGGTTCGAGGAGCTCGACTGGCGAAGGACTCCACTGGGAGAGATCAGCCTGCGCCGCCGCCGTGACCCGATGTCCGGAGTTGACATCTATGAGGTCAAGCTCGACGACGACTACCTGATGTCGAGCCTCTTCACCGTGGCCGAGGTCGAGGTGGCGCGGTTGGCGTTGACGTTCGTCGACGGTGCTGACCTTGCGATCGCGGTCGGGGGTCTCGGACTCGGCTACACGGCTCAGGCCGTCCTCGACGATGAGCGCGTCACCGACCTGGTGGTGATCGACGCGATCGCGGAGGTCATCGACTGGCACGAACAGCGCCTCATTCCGTTGGGTGCGGCGCTGACAGCCGACAGCCGCTGTCGTCTCGTGCTGGGTGACTTCTTTGCCATGGTCGACAGCCAAGACGGCCTCGATCCCGCGCAACCCGGCCGGCTCTTCGACGCGATCGTGGTGGACATCGACCACTCACCCCGGCACCTGCTGAACCCTGCACACGCCAGGTTCTACGAGCCGAAAGGCGTACGGCGACTGAACAGGCATCTGCGGCCCGGCGGGGTCTTCGCCTTGTGGTCGAACGATCCGCCGGACGAGGAGTACTGCGCCGTTCTCGACGAGGTCTTCACCGACGTGGTGGCTGACGTGGTCACCTTCGCGAACCCGCTGCAGGACCGCGACGCCACCAACACCGTCTATGTCGCTCGACACCGCTGAGCCCACTGGAGCCGATGAAGTCCAACGATCCGAGCACCACCGACGCGCGATGACCGTGCGGCGCGTCCGCAACTGGTCTGCTGACTCCCGGCGGGCGCGACAGTCGATGCAGAGTCGTGGACTCCTAGCGAGGGTCGGCAACGTCACGAAGGTCTTACCGCCCAGACAGACGCGGTGTGTGTCGCGTGGAGAGTCCGTTGCTGCGCTCCATCCGCCAGGCCTCGAACAACGTGAGCCTGCGCCTGCTGTTGTACGGCACGTCTGCCGCACGTGCAGCGGGCCCCGTCTGGACGGGGACCTCGGGCGCGAGGCACTCAAGAGTGTTCCGCGATGCGCCTGATTCCGTGACGGCGCGGACCCGGCGGAGAGCGCTGGCTACGGAACCCAGTCTTCGGTGACGGTCAGGTCGGTGAACTCCGGCGGGGCCGCGAGCACCTTCGCCATCAGCTCCTGAATGGCCTTCTGACCTTCAGCGCGTCGCGGATCCTTCTCACGCTCGCGCGCCTTCTCCTCGCTCTCGAAAATCGCAAGGATGCAGACCCTGTCAGGGTCGTTCTGTTCCTGCATGAACAACTCCCGCAGGAGGCCCGACCCGGGCTGTTCGGCCGCCTTGAGCGCATCGCCCAACGACGACAGATCGGACCCAGGTTTCAATTTCACTTTGATGAGCTGTGCCCACATGGTGAATCCTTCCGGCCGGCGACGCTTCAGGGTACGACCCTGACCAGCCGTCACGGCTGGCGTCGCACCGCCGCCTGTCGGCGCTCACCTGTGCGCTGCTCCTGATCGGGGCGGTCCTCCGCACCCGGCAGCAATGACAGCGTGCCCCCCGGGCCGCCGAACTCCACCAAAGCGCAGATTGCCCCGGCGACCCGCCACAGGGGGAGCAACGGGCCGCCGGAGCCGATGAGGAATGTTCCCCTGTTGGATGCCCATCCGTGCATCCTGAGTACGACGCAGGATGAGCTAGACGACGCGTATGACGGTATTCACTCCAAACATCAGGAGGTGACCAGCAAGCCGCATCAAACGCCGATCAACGGGCCTGACTATGTCTTGGCTAACGCCGGGTCCGCACGGGTGTCCATAATGAGGAATCAGTCGACGGAGGCCGCCATGGGCGCACAGGATGACAACAAGGCATTGGTTCGCAGGTTCTACGCCGAACTCGATGCGGGCAATCTGGAGGCGATGGATGAACTGGTTGCCGCCGACTTCATTGACCACGACCCCCCGCCGATCCCTGGACTGGCTGCTGGTCTAGAAGGGCTCAAGCGAGCGTTCGAGATCTTCTGGCGTTCCACGCCGGGCACTCATGAGGTACTGGACCAGGTAGTGAAGGCGACCTCGTAGCGACCCGCATCCGCGCTCGTGGACGTTTCACCGAGGACCTCGGCGATATCCCGGCGACCGGCGGGCCACTCGACGTCACCGCGACCGCCGTCTATCGCGTCAAAGACGGTCAGCTCACCGAGCATTGGGGAGAGACCGACTCGTTCACCCTCATGCAACAGCTGGGAGTCATCCCCGCGGCCACTGGGCCAGCCTGATTCCTGTCGAGTCGGCCGCGACGCCCGTCCCGCGGCGCGAAGCCCCGGCTCTCTGTACCCGTGGTCGATCGTCCCTCAGCGGCGCCCGGGGGGTGGCGTGAGGTCGTAGCGGTTGATGACGTCTTCCAGCCAGGGTGCGTTGCCGAAGACCAGTCCGTGTTCGGCGGCGAGTGCGGCGATGCACTCCGGGTCGGGCGGTCCCACCGAGCCCAGCTCGGTCACGCCCCAGAAGAAGTGCTCGAAGCCGGCCGGGCTGATTATCTCGATCATTCGCGCCGGCGTGCGCCCGGCATTCCACATGGTGTGCGTCTCGCCTCGCGGCTTCGTGATGTATCCACCCGCGCCGAGGACAACCTCCCGGTCGCCAGACCGGAAACCGATCTCGCCCTCAGTGACAATGGAGTACTCATCCTCCCGCGTGTGCATGTGTGGCGGCACGCAGGCGCCCACGGGGAACGGGTGTTCAACGACAGCCACCTGCCCGTTCGTCTGCTCACCGAAGAGCTTGAACACCACGCCGATGGTCCCGAGGTCCCGCTCCTCCCCTTCCCCCGGGTGCACTACGGTCAGCTCAGGTGCCTCGACACGGCTCATCCTGTTCACACTCCCTAGATTTGGCAATACACTAATGTACTTCCAAATAGTCGACCCGGAGAGCGCAGGTGTCAACGCCTTGAGTGAGCAGAGAGGCCCGGCGCCGAAGCGGACCTACCAGAAGACCAAACGCGCAGATGATGAGTGGCGGACTCGGAAACGGATCGTCGACGCGGCGGAGTACCTCCACGCAACCCTCGGGCCCGCCCACACGACGGTGTCCGCCGTCGCCGGTCGAGCCGGGGTCACCCGCGCGACCGTCTACCGCCACTTCGCCACCGAGGAATCGTTGTTCCTCGCCTGCTCGCGCCAATGGTTGTCGCGGCAGCGGCTTCCGAAGCCGGATGTTTGGGGCACCATCGAGGACCCGATTGAGCGGCTGCGCACCGGCCTCCTGGACATCTACCACTTCTACCGCGGCGGCGAGCAGATGATGGCGCACATCCACCACGACGTGGACGTCGTGCCGGCAGTCGTCGTAGCGGCCCGACACTCACGCGAGCAGCTTTGGCTCGAGACACTACTGGCGCCTCAACCCAGCCGCCGCAAGACCGTCCGGGCCGCGATCGCGCACGCCACCGCCTTCACCACCTGGCAATCGCTCTGCGGCGCACAGGGCTTATCCCACAGGTCTGCCGTTGAGCTTATGGTCGCCATGGTGGAAGGCATCTCTCCCTGACACGCCCTGTTGGCGCACTCCGATCAAACGGTGCGCCCCGGCCACGCGGCGCCGATCGGTCCTTCTCTAGCGCGTCAGCAACCTGACGCGGCCGCGATCCGCGCCGACACTAACTGCGAACTCGTAGGTGAGTCTTTCCACGGCAACTGGCGGTCAACCGTCAACCAGCAGGGCGCCTGTT
>JANLYC010000094.1:0-1682 GCA_031365435.1 Nocardioidaceae bacterium | reverse complement strand
GGCCGACGATTTCGTCGTCACCTTCGAAGATGGCCTTCTTCCACACGCCGTCGCGGGTGCCGCAGTCGTCCTCGGCAATGATGACGTCCATGGCCACATCGCACAGTTTGCGCGTGAGGTAGCCGGCGTCGGCGGTCTTGAGGGCGGTGTCGGCAAGACCCTTGCGGGCGCCGTGGGTGGAGATGAAGTACTCCAGCACGGACAGTCCCTCGCGGAAGTTCGCCTTGATCGGCCGCGGGATGATCTCGCCCTTCGGGTTGGCCACCAGACCGCGCATACCGGCGATCTGACGGACCTGCGTCATGTTTCCACGCGCACCGGAGTTGACGATCATGTAGATCGGGTTGGTCTTCTCGAACGTCTCTTCCATGGCCCGAGCGACTTCGATCGTGGCGGTGTTCCAGATCTCGATGAGCTCCTGACGGCGCTCCTCGTCGGTGATCAGACCGCGCTCGTACTGGACCTGGACCTTGGCAGCCTGGTCCTCGAACTTGGCCATGATCTCGGGTTTGCCGGGTGGCGTCACCACGTCCTCGATGGAGATGGTCACACCGGACCGGGTGGCCCAGTAGAAACCGGTGTCCTTGAGGGCGTCGAGTGCCGTAGCGACTTCGACCTTGGTGTAGCGCTCGGCGAGGTCGTTGACGATGACGCCGAGCTGCTTCTTGCCCACCTCGTTGTTGACGTAGGGGTAGTTCGCCGGCAGGGCCTCGTTGAAGATCGCGCGTCCGAGCGTGGTCTCCAGCGTCAGCGCCTTGCCCTGCTCCCAACCCTCGGGGGTCTCGTAGCCGACCGGAGGGGTGACCTCGGGAAAGCGCAGCTTGATCTTGCTCTGCAGCTCGATCTCCTTGCGGTCGAACGCCATCAGTGCCTCGGCTACCGAGCTGAACGCCCGACCTTCACCCGGGTGACCGTCGCGATCGAGGGTGAGGAAGTAGATGCCGATGATCATGTCCTGCGTCGGCATCGTGACCGGACGACCGTCGGCCGGCTTGAGGATGTTGTTGGTCGAGAGCATCAGGATCCGCGCCTCGGCCTGTGCCTCGGCGGACAGCGGCAGGTGCACCGCCATCAGGTCACCGTCGAAGTCGGCGTTGAACGCCGAGCACACGAGCGGGTGGATCTGGATGGCCTTGCCTTCGATCAGCTGCGGCTCGAACGCCTGGATGCCGAGCCGGTGCAGCGTGGGCGCCCGGTTGAGCAGCACCGGGTGCTCGGTGATGACCTCTTCGAGGACGTCCCACACGACCGGGCGGCTGCGCTCGACCATGCGCTTGGCGCTCTGGATGTTCTGGGCGTGGTTGAGGTCGACCAGCCGCTTCATCACGAAGGGCTTGAACAGCTCGAGTGCCATCTGCTTGGGCAGACCGCACTGGTGCAGCTTGAGCTGCGGGCCTACGACGATGACCGAGCGGCCGGAGTAGTCGACGCGCTTGCCGAGCAGGTTCTGGCGGAACCGGCCCTGCTTGCCCTTGAGCATGTCGGACAGCGACTTCAGCGGCCGGTTGCCCGGACCGGTGACCGGACGGCCACGGCGACCATTGTCGAACAACGAGTCGACGGCCTCCTGGAGCATCCGCTTCTCGTTGTTGACGATGATCTCGGGCGCACCGAGGTCGAGCAGCCGCTTCAGCCGGTTGTTGCGGTTGATCACCCGGCGGTAGAGGTCGTTGAGGTCCGAC
>JANLYC010000084.1:0-16562 GCA_031365435.1 Nocardioidaceae bacterium | reverse complement strand
ATCGCGTGGAGTGCTGCAACCGGAAGACTGTCTCGGGGTCGAACAGGTGCGGCTCCCCTTCGCGGCGCCACTGGTACTCACCGCCGATATCGAGCTTGCGGTGAGCCGGCGGGATGCCGTCGATCGGGTAGGCACGCCGGTGCCGCACCTCCACCTCGCGGGCCAGCACGTCGAGGCCGACCCCACCGAGCTTCGACGTCGTCCCGGTGAAGTAGGAGTCCACGACCGACGCCGCCAGGCCGACGGCCTCGAAGATCTGCGCGCCGGTGTACGACGCGACGGTCGACACGCCCATCTTGCTCATCACCTTCAGGACGCCCTTTCCCAGCGCCTTGACGAGGTTGCAGACCGCTTGTTCGGGCTCGATGTCGCGCAGGTGGACCTGCTGTCGCGCCAGGTCCTCGACGCTCTCCATCGCCAGGTAAGGGTTGACGGCGGCAGCTCCGAACCCGATCAGCAGCGCGACGTGGTGCACCTCGCGAACGTCGCCTGCTTCGACCACGAGACCCACCTGGGTGCGGGACTTCTCGCGGACCAGGTGGTGGTGGACCGCACCGGTCAGCAGGAGCGAGGGAATCGGCGCCTGGTCGGCCGTCGAGTGACGATCGGAGAGCACGATGATGCGGGCGCCTGCGGCGATCGCGGCCGACACCTCGGCACAGATCGCGTCCAGCCGCTCGGCCAGGGCGGAGCCGCCGCCCTCGACGTCGTACAACCCCTGCACGACGTGCGTCGCGTAGCCCGGCAGGTCGCCGTCGCGGTTGACGTGGATGATCTTGGCCAGCTCGTCATTGTCGATCACCGGGAACCCGAGCACGACCTGCCGGCAGGACGCCGGCCCGGGGTCGAGCAGGTTGCCCTCGGGCCCGATGGTGCCGGCGAGCGACGTGACGAGCTCTTCGCGGATCGCATCGAGCGGCGGGTTGGTCACCTGCGCGAAGAGCTGGCTGAAGTAGTCGAACAGCAACCGTGGTCGGTCCGAAAGGGCCGCGATGGGGCTGTCGGTTCCCATCGAGCCGATCGGCTCTGCCGCGCTGCGCGCCATCGGCGTCAGCAGCACGCGCAGCTCTTCCTCGGTGTAGCCGAAGATCTGCTGACGACGCGTGACGGAGCGGTGGGTGTGCACGATGTGCTCACGGGTGGGAAGCTCCTCGAGCCGCATGAGCCCGGCGTGCAGCCACTCGTCGTACGGCGCCTCGTCGGCCAGCTGCTCCTTGATCTCGTCGTCCTCGATGATGCGCTTCTCGTCGAGGTCGACCAGGAACATCCGGCCTGGCTGCAGCCGACCCTTGCGCACGATCGAGGCGGGGGCCAGGTCCAGCACGCCCACCTCCGACGCGAGAACGACCAGCCCGTCGTCAGTGACCCAGTAACGAGACGGCCGCAAGCCGTTTCGATCGAGGACGGCGCCCACCTGCGTACCGTCCGTGAAGATCACGCACGCGGGGCCGTCCCATGGCTCCATCAGGGCTGAGTGGAACTCGTAGAACGCCCGACGCTTCGGGTCCATCTCGGCGTGGTTCTCCCACGCCTCGGGGATCATCATCAGCACCGCGTGCGGCAACGATCTGCCGCCGAGGTGGAGGAGCTCGAGGGCCTCGTCGAACGACGCCGAGTCCGACGCGTCAGCGGTGATGATGGGGAACAGCCGCTCCAGGCTCCCGTCGGAGCCGGCTCCCGCCACGGCACCGGGCTGGGTGAAGAGGTCCGACCGCAGCAGCGACTCGCGGGCCGTCATCCAGTTGCGGTTGCCCTTGACCGTGTTGATCTCGCCGTTGTGGGCGATGAACCGGTACGGGTGGGCCAGCGGCCAGGACGGGAAGGTGTTGGTCGAGAACCGTGAGTGCACGATGGCAAGCGCCGACTCGACCCGTTCGTCGGTCAGCTCGGGATAGAACCGGTCGAGCTGGTCGGTGGTGAGCATCCCCTTGTAGGCCAGGGTTCGCGAGGACAGCGAAGGGAAATAGGCGCTGGTCTCGTGCTCGGCGCGCTTGCGCAGGCAGAACGCCATCCGCTCGAGCGCCATCCCGACCACGCGTCCGGACTGGCCGGTGACGAACACCTGCTCGAAGGTGGGCATGCATCCACGGGCCGTGCTGCCCAGCAGCCGGGGAACGGTCGGCACGGGACGCCAGCCCACGACGCGGAGACCTTCTTCGGTCGCGAGGTCGCCGATGTGTCGTTTGGTCTTCGCCACGGCCTCGTCATCGCCCGGGATGAAGGCCGTGCCGACCGCGTAGGAGGCGGCCGGCGGGAGCTCGAAGGGACAGACCTCGCGCAGGAAGCGATCGGGAACCTGCATGAGAATGCCGGCGCCGTCACCGGAGTCGGGCTCGGCGCCCGACGCACCGCGGTGATCGAGGTTACGGAGCGCGGTCAGCGCCTGCTCGACGATGTCGTGGGACGGCACGCCGGTGAGCGTGGCCACGAGGGCGACTCCGCAGGCGTCGTGCTCGTGCTGCCCGTCGTAGAGCCCCTGGGGCGGCGGGACAGAGCGCATGGGACACATCTCCCGTCGTCGGCTGCGCCCACGTATCGATTGCGGGCGCAGTGCTGGTGGTGCGGTAGGTGTGTGCCGGGACGACGCTGGCCCTGCAAATGTTGCGGCGAGACTACACGAAAGTAACAACTGTGGTCTGCCACCCGGCCACGCTCTGAGACATGTCGCCGCCGCCCGAACACCGTGCCGGTGTGCGTCGCGTCACCACCCGCCGCCTACAGTCGTAGCGAGAGCTCTTCACGCGACGGAAGGGGTGTGCGGATGGAAGCACCTGATGCTCCCGACGAACCGCTGCCGCCTGCCGTGCAGGCGCCTGGTCGGGGCGAGCGCATCTACGTGCGGACTCTCTGGGCCGTCATCCTGATCACCACCGGCGTTCTGCTCTACATCGGATGGCTCGCCTGGACGATGTTGGGCTGACCGCCGGCGTCCCATCGACTCTCGCCCTGTCGACGTACTGCTCACCCGTCAGCCGAGTGACGTTCCTACGAGGCCACCGATGAAGTAGGTCAATCCGGCGGCGACACCACCGAGGAGCATCTGACGGATCCCGCCGAACCACCAGGTCCGAGTGGTGATCCTCGAGACGACAGCCCCGCATCCGAACAGCGCGACCAGGCTGATGATCAGGGCGGGCCAGATGACGCTCGCCCCCAACAGGTAGGGCAACACGGGTAGCGCCGCGCCGACGGCGAAGGCGAGGAACGACGACACGGCCGCCACGATCGGGGACGGCAGGTTGTGAGGGTCGACGCCGAGCTCCTCACGGGCGTGGACCTCGACGGCGAGCTCGGGGTCCGAGTGCACCTGCGCGGCCACCTTGTCGGCCAGGTCCCGGTCGATGCCTCGGTCGACATACATCTGCGCAAGCTCAGCCTGCTCGGCGCCGGAGTTGGCGAGGATCTCGAGTCGCTCGACCTCGATCTCGCGCCTCGTGTACTCCGCCTGGCTGGCGACCGAGGTGTACTCCCCCGCCGCCATCGAGAACGCTCCAGCCGCCAGACCGGCCAGTCCGGCAAGCACAACCTGCGACGAGCTACCACCTTTCGTGCCACCGACCACGCCGGCGATCAGAGCGAAGTTGGAGACGAGCCCGTCCATGGCGCCGAACACGGCCGGTCGCAGCCATCCGCCGGAGACGTCAGGGTGCTCGTGGTTGATCTCCTGGTCAGCATCCGACGGCGGATCTGCGACGGGCGGTGACGACTGCGCGTTGGATTCGGCCATGTGCCCATTGTCCCGGCCCGACTACCCGGGTGCTGACTCAGGTCGACCTAACTCCGCCGCTGGCGCCGGTGCCCTTACCTGGCGGATCACCCTCGCGATCGGGCACGGCCGCCTCGTCGTCGTTGTTGCCCGGCTCGTGGACGTCGTCTGCTGTGCCGGTCTGGTCGGGACCGGAATCTCCCGCTTGGTCGGTGGACTCGTCGTCGGTCCACCCCTCGGGCACGGGCTGGATGTCGGTCTCCCGCCCGGGATGGCGACGACCCATGATCACGAAGTACGCCGCCGCCAGGACGAAGAGCACGATCGAGGTCCAGATGTTCAGCCGGATACCGAAGAAGTGGTTGGCCGTGTCGACGCGGAGGTACTCGATCCAGCCGCGGCCGAGCGTATAGGCCATCACGTAGACCGCGAACGCGCGCCCGTGTCCCAGCTTCAGCTTGCGATCGAGCCAGATGACGACGCCGGCGACACCGACGTCCCAGAGGGACTCGTAGAGGAACGTGGGATGGAACGTCGAGTACTGCTGCAGGTCGCCCCGGTGGGCCGGGTCGATCTCCAGGCCCCACGGCAGCGTGGTCGGCTTGCCGTAGAGCTCCTGGTTGAACCAGTTGCCCCAGCGCCCCACCGCCTGCGCGAGCGCGATCGCCGGAGCCAGCGCGTCCGCATAGGCACCGAACTTGAGCTGATGCCGACGACACCCCAGGTAGGCACCGAGGGCTCCCAACGCAATGGCGCCCCAGATGCCGAGACCACCGCGCCAGATGTACAGCGCGTTGACCGGGTTCTTCCCCTCACCGAAGTAGAGCTCGGGGTCGGTCAGTACGTGGTAGATACGGCCTCCGACGAGGCCGAACGGCACCGCCCAGACCGCAACGTCGCCGACCGCGCCGGGGAACCCACCGCGTGCGATCCAACGACGCTCGCCGACGACCACAGCCACGACGACGCCGAGGATGATGCACAAGGCGTACCCGCGGACGGGAAAGTCGCCGATGTGCCAGACGCCGGTGCCGGGGCTGGGGATGGAAGCCAGTGTGATCGCGTTCATCGCGCCTGCAACCTACCGCGCACCCGGGTCGGTCTCGGACACGGCGGGGCTGTCAGCATGACCGGAACCCGCGGGACCAGGTGCAACCCGGTCACGACCTCACCAACGCCTCGATGTCGTGGACGATGTCCGACACGGGCGTCCCCGCGGTCCAGAGGACGGGAGCGGTGTCGCCGTGGAAGCCGATGATCTGTGCGCCGTGCCCGACGTCGTAGCCGCCGCTCGGCAGCTTGTGACGACCCTCGATCGCGACTCCGAGGTCATCAGCCGCCCGGACAATCGTGGCCATGGAGCCGGTCAGGCCGACGAAATCAGGGTTGTAGTGGTCCAGGTACCGACGTAGCACCTCCGGCGTGTCCCGTCCGGGGTCGCTGGTGATGTAGACGACCTGCGTCTGGCTGCGCACGCTCTCCGGCAGCTGGAGGACCGCCTGGGCGAGGTCGTTCATCACCAAGGGGCAGACGTCGGGGCAATGCGTGTAGCCGAAGAACACGAGCGTCACCGGATAGGCGGTGTCGGTGATGAGGTTGAAGTCCTGCTTGTTCGTCGACGTGAGCGTGACGTCGGGCATCCGGTAGGGCTTCGCCGGCTCGGCACCGGCAAACAGCGAGGAAGCGCCATCGGAGGTCAGGACGCCACCAGGGTTGGCGGGACTGCCGGCACTCACCTGGGGATCGCCACCACACGCAACCAGGGCGAGGCCGAGCAGGGCAACCAGGGCCGGCAGCACCCGGCGAGGGGACCGTCTGGTCACGCGACTTCCTCGACCATCACGTGAAGATCCAACTCCCCGGCGGAGGTCAAAGTTCCCCGCGCACGCCGCGGGCGAGGTCGGTGGCCAGGTCGGTGACCGCCTCGACACCGTCGACCTCGTGGCGGGCGACGGCCCGGTCGACCGCACGCACGAACGCGCTTCCGACGATGACGCCGTCTGCGAAGGAGGCGACCTCAGCGGCCTGTGAACCGTTGGACACGCCGAGCCCGACTCCGATGGGCTTGTCGGTGACCTGCCTGGTGCGCTTCACGAGCTCCGGCGCCAGCGTGCTGGACTGCTCGCGTGCGCCGGTCACTCCCATGACGGCGGTGGCGTAGACGAAGCCACGGCACGCTGCGGTCGTGGACCGCAACCGCGCCTCGGTCGAGGACGGCGCGACGAGGAACACCTTGTCGAGGTCGTGCCCGTCGGCCGCGGCGATCCACTCCGCGGCCTCGTCCGGCACCAGGTCGGGTGTGATCAACCCGGCTCCCCCGGCCTTTGCCAGATCAGCCGCGAACCGCTCCACGCCGTAGCGCTCGACCGGGTTCCAGTACGACATCACCAGCGTCGGGACGTGCTCGGCCGCGGCCTCGACGACGCGGAAGACGTCCGAGATCCGGGTGCCCGCGGCCAAGGCGGTGTCGGCTGCCGCCTGAATGGTCGGCCCGTCCATCACGGGGTCGGAATACGGCAACCCGACCTCGATGACGTCACAGCCGCCGCGGATCATGCCGCGGATCAGCTCGATCGAAGCGTCGACGCCGGGAAAGCCCGCCGGCAGATAGCCCACCAGTGCCGCCCGGCCCTCGGAGCGGGCGGTGGCGAAGGCGCCTCCCACCCCGGTCGTCGCCCGGGTCACGCGGGTTGCTCCCCCGACTTGTCCGTCTGCACCAGGTCGAACCACGCGGCCGCGGTCTCCATGTCCTTGTCGCCCCGCCCGGACAGGCAGATGGCCAGCACGGCCTCGGGCCCGAGCTCGCGGGCCACCTCGTAGGCGCCGGCCAGCGCGTGAGCGCTTTCGATGGCGGGGATGATGCCCTCACTACGAGCCAGCGCCGCCATCGCGTCCATGGCCTCGGCATCGGTGATGGGACGGTATGTCGCCCGGCCGGTGTCGGCGAGCCAGGCGTGCTCGGGCCCGACGCCCGGGTAGTCGAGGCCGGCCGAGATCGAATGCGACTCGATGGTCTGGCCGTCCTCGTCCTGGAGCAGGAAGGAACGGGTGCCGTGCAGCACCCCTACCTCTCCTGCGCTGATCGTGGCCGCGTGGCGTCCGGTCTCGAAACCGTCGCCGCCGGCCTCGAAGCCGTACAGGCGCACGGACTCGTCCGCGATGAACCCGGCGAACATCCCGATCGCGTTGGATCCTCCGCCTACACAGGCGAGCGCCGCGTCGGGCAGCCGGCCGAGCAGCTCGAGGCTCTGCGCCCGGGTCTCATCACCGATGCCGCGCGTGAAGTCGCGGACCATGGCCGGAAACGGATGTGCCCCGGCCGCGGTTCCCAGCAGGTAGTGCGTGGAGTCGACGTTGGCCACCCAGTCACGCAACGCCTCGTTGATCGCATCCTTGAGGGTGCGGCTGCCCGTAGTCACCGGCACCACCTCGGCGCCCAGCATCTTCATCCGGGCGACGTTGAGGGCCTGCCGCTGGGTGTCGACCTCGCCCATGTAGACGATGCAGTCGAGACCGAAGTACGCGCAGGCGGTCGCGGTGGCAACGCCGTGCTGGCCGGCCCCGGTCTCGGCGATGACACGCTTCTTGCCCATCCGCTGGGTGAGCAGCGCCTGACCGAGAACGTTGCGGATCTTGTGAGCGCCGGTGTGGTTGAGGTCCTCGCGCTTCAGCAGAACCCGGGCGCCGACGAGCTCGGAGAACCGGTCAGCGACATAGAGCCGCGAGGGCAGTCCACCGTACTCGCGCAACAGCCGGTCGAGCTCGCCCGTGAACGCCTCGTCGGCCATGGCTGCACGCCAGTGCTGCTCGAGCTCGTCGAGGGGCGCCATCAGCGCCTCCGGCATGAACCGACCGCCGAAGCGACCGAAGTGGCCGCTCGCGTCGGGGAGCTGCTCAGGGTCAGGACTGGTCAAGATAGGCCGCCATCGTCAGTTGTGTCGGTGCTTGAGCGCCGGATGGGCGCCGGCAGCCACCAGGTCGGAGACCGCGGTGCGCGGATCCTTGCCGGTGACGAGGGACTCGCCGACGAGCACCACGTCCGCACCGTTGCGGGCGTGCTCGAGGACGTCGCGGGGCCCGCGGACTCCCGACTCGGCGACACGCACGATGTCGTCGGGGATCAGCGGAGCCAGCCGCTCGAAGGTGTCGCGGTGGACTTCGAGGGTGCGGAGGTTGCGCGCGTTGACACCGATGAGATCAGCGCCGGCGCTGACGGCACGGCTGATTTCGTCTTCGCTGTGGACCTCGACGAGCGGCGTCAACCCGATCGAGCGGGCTCGGTCGATGAGTCCGGACAGCTCGTTGTCGTCCAACGCGGCCACGATCAGCAGAGCCAGGTCGGCACCGACGGCTCGCGCCTCCCAGAGCTGGTAGGAGGTCACGATGAAGTCTTTGCGCAGCACCGGGACGTCGACGGCCGCCCGGACCGCACGTAGGTCGTCGAGGGTGCCGCCGAAGTGGCGCTGCTCGGTGAGCACGCTGATGGTGGCGGCCCCACCGGCCGCGTAGTCGACTGCCAGTGCGGCCGGGTCGGCGATCGTGGCAAGTGAGCCCTTGCTCGGGCTCGACCGTTTGACCTCGGCGATGACTGACACACCCGACGCGCGGTAACCGGGCATCGGGTCGAGTGCAGGCGTCTGTCGGGCCGCGAGCGCTTTGAGGTCGTCGAGCCCCACCAACGCCTGGCGCAGCGCGAGATCCTCGCGCACGCCGACGAGTATGTCGTCGAGAACAGACATCACAGCTCCATCGGGATCACGTCGGCTCCATCGGGATCACGTCAGGTCGCTAGTGCGACCCGAGTCCCATGGCCTGCATGATCTTGCCGACCACGCCAGAGACCACGAGCAGACCCACACCGACCCAGAACACGACCCAGTTCGTGATGACCAGCCCTACCGCCCCGACCAAGAAGGCGATGAGCACGAGCACTACCGCGGTCCACGCTGCGGGTGTTGATCCGTGATGACTGTCGGCCATGTGGCCTGGCTCCTCTCGTCGGTCACCGTCGACGTCCGTTCCGGCAGGTGACACCCCATTGTGTCGTGTCATGCTTCGTCTCGATGGGTCGGGTCGCGACCCCGGTCGATCTCGCGCCACACGTCCGCCTCGCTCAGCTCGGCCATCTCAGTGGACTCGCCGTCGGCGCCGGACGTCGCGGCCGCGTTCCGGGTGGGCGCGTCGTACTCCTGGCCCATCGTCGCCCATCGCGACGCGTAGCGCGAAATCGCTGCTCCGGCCGCCACCGAGATCAGGGCACCGGCCAGCGAAACCCAGCGCCAGGCATCGACGTTGGTGGAGTACGCACCCGAGTTCCACCCCTTGGCCGCCAACCCGTCCTCCAGCGTGCCGGTGGCGCCGGGCGGGTGGATCGTGGTGACCAGCACAACAGCCGCCGCGGCCACGACCAGGATGCCGACGACTCGACGCACCCAGCCTCTGGTCGCGATCACGGCACCGAAACCGGCGAGCACGACCAGGCCGAGCGCACCCGCGAGCGGCGCGAGGTCGGCGCCGGTCACGCTCGCTTCGATCGTCGGGAGACCGGGCACCCGCGCCGTCGCCGTCACCCAGGGCTTGGCCACACCGACGGTCACCGCGAGCGCTCCGACCAGGCCCACGACCAGCGTCGGTCCGTAGCGGATCCGGGGTGGCGACGCAGTACCCGTGGCGCTCATCGCCCCATTGTGAGCGCTCCGGTCGAAGTCGCACGCGAGGGGTACCCGGACCTGCCGACGAATGGGCGCCGACGCCGCCAGCCGGCAACCGGTCGGTGATCAGGGGATGAGCCCGTCGTCGAAACACGTCGCCGCGCCGGTGTGGCAGGCGGGGCCGGTCTGCTCGACGGTGAGGAGCAGCGTGTCGCCGTCGCAGTCGACGCGAAGGTCGCGGACGCGCTGGTGGTGCCCGGAGGTGGCTCCCTTGACCCAGTACTCCTGCCGGCTGCGACTCCAGTAGGTGGCCTGGCCAGAGGTCCGGGTGCGCTGGATAGCCTCGGCGTCCATCCAGGCCAGCATCAACACGTCCCGCGTCGTCGCCTCCTGCACGACGACCGGGACGAGCCCGCGCTCGTCGAAGCGGAGGTCGAGCCCTGCTGCGCCCGGGGTCGCTGCCGTCTCGCCCGTCGTGTCGCCCGTCGTGTCGCCAGTCGTGTTCACACGTCCATTGTCTGACATGCGGTTGGAGACGCAGCCGTCCGCCTGCCTACGCTGAGGCCATGACTGCCGCCCCGGACCCGCGCGACCTCCGTTCTGTCTACGCGAGCCGGGGGGCCACCGGCTCCGGGCCAGCGGTGAGCAGGGTCGAGCGTGCCCTGCTGGCCGAGACCTTCGGACAGGTGGGCGCCAAGGCGCCGACGCTGTCGGGCGACTGGGACGCGCATCATCTGGCCGCCCACCTCGTCCTCCGGGAGAGCGATCCGGTGAGCTCGCTGCGGGCCTCGGTGCCTACGTTCGGCGACACAGCTGTGCACGAACTTGCTGCCCGGGCCGCCTTCGATGACCTGGTGGAGCGCTTCCGCACCGGTCCTCCGCAGCTGTCCGTCTTCCGGGTGCCTGGCGTCGAGAGCCGGCTCAACTCACTCGAACACCTGATCCATCACGAGGATGTCCGACGTGCACAGCCGGACTGGCACCCGCGTGAGCTGCCGACCTGGGTACAGGACCAGGTATGGCGCGCGCTCCGGCTGATGGCGAAGGTGATCACCCGGCACGCACCCGTCGCGCTCACGATCGAGCGCTCCGACACCGGCGAGTCCTCGGTGGCGCGCAAAGGTGCCGCACCGGTGGTGGTGCGAGGCCTGCCGGTTGAGCTGGCGCTCTACGTGTACGGCCGCAAGTCCGTCGCACAGGTGGCACTCGACGGCGAGCCCGAAGACGTGGATCGCACGGGCGGCGCCACCTTCAGCGTCTGACGAAAGTCGGGTCAGCGAACAGGGTGACCTGCTGCCGCCAGGGCCGACTTGACCTCGCTCACGGTCATCACCCCGTCGTGGAACACGCTGGCTGCCAGCACTGCGTCGGCGCCCGCCTGGACGGCCGGGGAGAAGTGCTCCACCGCGCCGGCGCCACCACTGGCGATGACGGGGATCGACACGACGGCGCGCACCGCGCGGATGAGCTCGAGGTCGAATCCCTCCCGGGTGCCGTCGGCGTCCATCGCGTTGAGCAAGATCTCACCCGCACCGAGCTCGGCTCCCCGACTGGCCCATTCGACCGCGTCGAGCCCGGTTCCGGCCGACCCGCCGTGCGTGGTCACTTCGAACCCGGAGGGGGTCGAGCTGTCCCGGCGCGCGTCCACGCTCAGGACCAGCACCTGACGGCCGAAGCGTTGCGCGATCTCGGCAATGAGGTCAGGGCGGTCGATCGCGGCGGTGTTGACGGCGACCTTGTCCGCGCCGGCACGCAGCAGCACGTCGACGTCCAGCGGCGATCGCACGCCTCCCCCGACCGTCAACGGGATGAACACCTGCTCGGCCGTGCGACGCACCACGTCGAGCACCGTGTCGCGGCGCTGGCTGGATGCCGTCACGTCGAGAAAGGTCAGCTCGTCGGCCCCTTCAGCGTCATACCGTCGCGCGAGTTCGACCGGATCGCCGACCTCGCGCAGCGCCTGGAAGTTGACGCCCTTGACCACACGTCCGTCGTCGACGTCCAGGCACGGGATCACCCGGACCGCAAGGCTCACGCGGCCACCGCCGCGAGCGCGTCCTCGAGCGTGAAGGCACCCGTGTAGAGCGCCGTCCCGATGATGGCGCCCTCGACTCCGACGCCGACGAGGCCCGAGATGGCGACCAGGTCGTCGATCGTCGAGATTCCGCCGGACGCGACGACCGGAGCGTCGGTCCGCCCACAGACGTCGCGCAGCAGATCGAGGTTCGGCCCCTGGAGCATGCCGTCTCTGCGCACATCGGTGACGACATAGCGCGCACAGCCTGCGTCGTCGAGCCGCGCCAGTACTTCGTAGAGGTCTCCTCCCTCCTGGGTCCAGCCACGGGCTGCCAGCGTCGTGCCGCGCACGTCAAGTCCAATGGCGATCCGGTCGCCGTGCGCAGCGATCACGTCTGCGCACCATTGCGGGTTCTCGAGTGCTGCGGTACCGATGTTGACGCGCCGGCAGCCGGTGGCGAGTGCGGCCGCCAGGCTCGCGTCGTCACGGATGCCGCCGGACAGCTCGACGTCGATGTCGAGCGCCGCCACGACCTCCGTCAGCAGCTGACGGTTGTGGCCGCGGCGGAACGCGGCGTCCAGGTCGACCAGATGGACCCAGCGGGCACCCGCCCGCTGCCAGCGCAGCGCCGATGCGACCGGCTCCCCGAAGACCCGCTCCGTCCCGGCGACCCCTTGGACCAGCTGAACCGCGCGTCCAGCCGAGACGTCGACGGCCGGAAGCAGTTCGAGAGAGGTCATGCGGAGAAGCCTACGAAGGGCTCGCCGATGATCTGGAAGGTGGTCTTGATTCGACCTTCGCTCGCCGACGTCAGGACGAGCTCGTCAGTACGACGATCACCGGGAGGGCGAACAGGCTGACGATGAGCACCGCCGCGCGCAGGCCCCAGCTCGGCGTCACGACCCACGTCAGCGCCTGGAGCACCAGCCAGGCAACGGCGATGAGCCCCCACCTGCGCCGTCGCTTGGTCGCCAGCGGTCCGGTCGACTTCGCCCGACGTGCGGCGCCGACACCGGGCAACCACGACAGTCGAGCGCGCCATTGCTCCCGCCGCGACCGTTGGCGAGCCGCAGCAGCGTCGAGCCGCGCCTGTTCGGCCAGACGCCGGGCACGCTCGGCTTCGCGCGCGGCCCGCCGCACCGCACGTTCCTTGCTCATCCGAGCATGCGCAGCAGGTCCTCGAACACCTTCGGCTGCTGGAGCCCGTCGAGCGTCCGGAACGACTTGGTCGAGCCGTCAGCGTAGGTGATCAGGACGACGTACTCCTGCCGGTCGCAACAGGTGTTCTTGGGGAATGGGGTCAGCGCCGCGTTCCGCAGCTGCGGGTCGGAGGCGGCGGCGAGGATGTCCTGGACGTCGGCGCTGCTGGCCCCCACCGGCGCCTCCCGGTTCGCGGCATACACGAGGTTGACCGTGGTCGGCCGGATGCCGCCGGTACGCCGGTAGACCACGCTGACCGCCTGCGTGCGCGACGTCCCCGGGGTGGTGGAGGTCGACTCGGTCGACGTGCCACCGGAGGCCCCAACAGGGGGATTCGAGTCGGCTGAACCGCAACCGACCGTCAGGAGCAGCAGCGTCAGCGCGAGGCCGGCGATGCTGCGCAGGGGCCGTGCGGGCGGGATGGGCAGGACGGGCTGAGTGCGTGTCGTCATAACTGTTGGACCCAGTTACGTAGCAGAACGGCTCCCGCATCGCCGGACTTTTCTGGATGGAACTGGGTGGCCCACAACGGGCCGTTCTCGACAGCCGAGACAAAACGGTCGTCCTCGTGCCGACTCCAGGTGACCATTGGCGCCCGAGTCCGGCCGTCCGTTGCCAGCTCCCAGCGCCGGACCGCGAAGGAATGGACGAAGTAGAACCGTTCGTTCTCGACCCCGGCGAACATCGCGCTGCCGGGGGCGGGCTCGACAGTGTTCCACCCGATGTGGGGCAGGATCGCAGCGTGCAGTCGTTCGACCCGGCCCGGCCACTCAGCACAGCCCGCCACGTCCAGGTCGTGCTCGACCCCGCGCTCGAACAGCACCTGATGGCCGACACAGATCCCGAGGACCGGCCTGCCCCCGGACAGGCGGCGCCCGATGATCTCCGGGCCGTGGACCGCCGCCAGGCCGTCCATGCAGGCAGCGAAGGCGCCAACTCCCGGAACCACCAGGCCCGCTGCCTCCGCCGCCGCGCCGCGGTCTGAGGTGACCTCGACGGCCGCGCCGGCCCGCAGCAGGGCGCGCTCGGCCGAGCGCACGTTTCCCGAGCCGTAGTCGAGCAGCACGACCGTCGGAGACGCGCTCACAGGCTGCCCTTGGTGCTAGGCACTCCGCTCTCCCGAGGATCAGCCGCGACGGCGTCACGCAGGGCACGGGCGAGTGCCTTGAACTGTGCCTCGACCAGGTGGTGCGGGTCGCGTCCGGACAGCACCCGGACGTGGATGGCAATCGAGGCGTGCGCACTGATCGACTCGAAGACGTGCCGTGTCAGGGAGCCGACGAATTCACCGCCGATGAGCACGTAGGCCTGACCCTCCGGCTCGCCGGTGTGGACGCAGTACGGACGGCCGGACACATCGACCGCGCACTGCACCAAGGTCTCGTCGAGCGGCACCAGCGCGTCCCCGAAACGGCGGATCCCCGCCTTGTCGCCGAGCGCGGTCCGCAGGGCCTCGCCGAGCACGATGGCGACGTCCTCGACCGTGTGGTGGGCGTCGACCTGGACATCGCCTTCGGCGTGCACGGTGAGGTCCCAGAGGGCGTGGCGTGCCAGCGATCCGAGCATGTGGTCGTAGAAGCCGACCCCGGTCGCGATGTCGGCCCGCCCGGTGCCGTCCAGGTCGAGCTCGACGACGACCTTCGACTCCTTCGTCTCGCGTTCGATCCGGGCTGTCCGGGCCGGGTGGTCGGTGGTGCCGCTCATGAGGTGCCTTTCTGCGGAGCAGGCGAGGGTGGGTGCGCGGACAGGGTCTCGACGAGTGCGCTGCTGAACGCCGCCATCTCGGCTTCGGTGCCGATGGAGACGCGGAGCCAGCCGGGCGGACCTGTCTCGCGGACGAGGACCCCTCGGTCGAGCAGTCCCTGCCACACAGCATGGCGGTCGGCAAAGCTGCCGAACAAGACGAAGTTGGCGTCGGACTCCGCGACCGTGAGGCCGCGCCCGCGCAGCCACTGCACGGTCTCGTCACGCCGTTCGCGGAGCTCGTCGACACGCCCCAGCAGCTCGGCGTGGTGTGCGAGTGCGACGCGCGCGACGGCCTGCGTGACCGCCGAGAGGTGGTACGGCAGTCGCACCACTCGCAGCGCGTCGACGAAGGCTGCCGAGGCGGCCACGTAGCCCACCCGGCCACCGGCCAGGGCGAACGCCTTCGACATCGTGCGCGTCACGGCCAGCGCCGGGAAGTCGTCCAGCAACGTGAGCGCGGACGGTGTCCCCGCCCGACGGAACTCGGCGTACGCCTCGTCGACCACCACGACGCCCGGAGCAGCCGCGCACACCGTCTTGATCGTGTCGAGACTCAGCGCCGTCCCGGTCGGGTTGTTCGGCGAGGCCAGCAGCACGACGTCGGGCTGCTCGGCCGCGATCAGCGCGAGCGCGTGCTCGAGGTCGATGCCGAAGTCGTCGCTGCGCCGGCCGGCCACCCACCTGGTCGAGGTGTCGCGGGCGTACTCCGGGTACATCGAGTACGTCGGGGCGAAGGACAACGCCGTCCGACCTGGCCCACCGAACGCCTGGAGGACCTGGAGCATCACCTCGTTCGAGCCGTTGGCGGCCCAGACACGCGCCGCCTCGAGTCCGTGCCCGAGGTACGCCGCCAGCGCCTCGCGCAGCACCCATGCCTCGCGGTCGGGGTAGCGGTTGAGCGAGCCTGCCGCCTGCTCGACCGCAGCCGCCATCGCGGCCACCACCCGGGGCGGCGGGGGGTACGGGTTCTCGTTGACGTTCAGCAGCACCGGGACGTCGAGCTGCGGAGCGCCATACGGTTCGATGCCGGCGAGCTCGGGACGGATCGGGAGTCCGCCGGCCATCAACGGTCCAGCCGGATACGCACCGCATCGCCATGTCCGGGGAGGTCTTCGGCAGCTGCCAGCGTCATCACCCGGTCGGCGACATCAGCCAGGGCCTGGGCGGAGTAGTCGATCACCTGGATCGTCCTGAGGAAGCTCCGGACGGACAGACCGGACGAATGGCAGGCGCAACCGGCAGTCGGCAGTACGTGGTTGGACCCGGCGCAGTAGTCACCCAACGACACCGGCGTGTAGGGACCGACGAAGACGGCGCCGGAGTTGCGGATCCGCGCCGCCCGCTCGGCCGCATCGACGGTGTGGATCTCGAGATGTTCGGCGGCGTAAGCGTTCACGACGTCCTCACCCTGGTCGGTGTCGTCGACGATGACGATGCCGGACTGCCGGCCCGTGAGAGCCTCGCGGACCCGGTCGGCGTGCTTGGTCTGGGCCACCTGTCGGGTGAGCTCGGCCTCGACGGCTGCGACCAACGCCTCGGACGAGGTCACGAGCACGCTCGCCGCCATCGTGTCGTGCTCGGCCTGGCTGATCAGGTCGGCTGCGACGAAGCCGGGGTCAGCGGAGTCGTCGGCGAGGATGGCGATCTCGGTCGGTCCGGCCTCGGAGTCGATCCCGACGACTCCCCTCAGCAGGCGTTTGGCGGCGACACCGTAGATGTTGGCCGGTCCGGTGACGAGGTCGACGGGAGCGCAACCCGGGTCCTCCGGGCCGACAGCCGGGTAGCCGTAGGCGAACATGGCGACCGCGCCGGCACCTCCGGCGGCATACACCTCGTCGATGCCGAGCAAGGCACAGGCGGCCAGGATCGACGGGTGCGGCAGCCCTCCGTGCTCGCGCTGCGCCGGGCTCGCGAGCGCGACCGAGGCGACTCCTGCCACCTGCGCGGGTATGACGTTCATGATGACCGAGGAGATGAGCGGCGCCTTCGCTGCCGGCACGTAGAGACCCACCCGGTCGACGGGCACGTTGCGTTGAGTCACGACGCCGCCGGGGGCGACGACTGAGGTCACCGTTTCGGGCATTTCGGCCTCGCAGGTTGACCTCAGTCGGCGTACGGACTCCTCGAGCGCGGCCCGCAGCTCGGGATCGAGCGCCTGCAGGGCGTCGTGCAGAGCTGTCGCCGGAACGCGCACGGTCGCGATCTCGACCCCGTCGAAGGCAGCAGCCTGCCGGACCAGCTC
>JANLYC010000064.1:0-2469 GCA_031365435.1 Nocardioidaceae bacterium | reverse complement strand
TGTCCAACCCGCGCCCGCATATTCCGTCCTCGCTCAACCTCGCACTCGCGGCTGCTCGCGGCGTCTGGCTCGTCCGTGTCGACGCGCACTGCACCATCCGACCGACGTACGTCGCCCAGATCGTCGCGCGCCTCCAGGAGGGCGAGTGGGGTGGTGTCGGCGGACGCAAGGACGGCGTAGGGGTCACCTCCGCGGGTCGGGCCATCGCAGCCGTCATGGCGAGTCGGTTCGGCGTGGGCAACTCGAAGTACCACTACGCCACCGCTGTCGAGGAGGTCGATCACCTGCCGTTCGGGTCGTACCCGGTAGCTCTCGTCCGCAAGCTCGGCGGTTGGGATGAACAGCTGGTCGCCAACGAGGACTACGAGCTCGACTACCGAGTCCGGCAGGCCGGCGAGCGCTTGTTGCTCGATCCCCAGATCGTGATCGAGTGGGAGTGCCGCCAGTCCGTCCGGGATCTCTACCGTCAGTACGTGCGCTACGGGCGGGGCAAGGCCGATGTCGCCGTGCTGCACCCGGCATCGATGAAAGCCCGGCACGCAGCCGCACCGCTGTTGGTGGCCTGGCTCGGACTCGCAGCCGTGATCGGCGTGCGTCGACCCGCCCGGGGGGTGGCGATGGCGAGCCCGTACATGGCTGCCCTCACGGCTGCGTCGGTGCGTGTCGGAGGCAGGCTGGAGGCCGGCCGGGACGCGGTCCACGTCCCGGCGGCGTTCGTGGCGATGCACGTCGGATGGGGTCTCGGATTCTGGACAGGGCTGCTCACCCGGCTCCGTGCTGCCCGGTCGGCTTCACCCGGTTCGTGAGCTTTGGGCTCAACGCTCTGCGGCCACCCCCCTGCACTGTGTCAGGTCAGGTGTGTTCGGGTGGCCATCGTGTGCAGCCACCAGTAGCCTCCGGTGACGTTTGTGTGTCCGCCGATCAAATCGGCGCTCAGGGGTTAGGTGGGGTCATGTCCAGGTATCACGGGCGCCATGTCGGCGTGCGGAAACGTTCCTCGGGGTCGGTCCGGGCCACCGCGAAAGCCGGCTCCGTCAACCGAGCCGGTGTCATCGGTGTCGTCGGGCTGTTGGGCGCCGCTGCGTCTGTCACCACGATGGCGCTTCCGGGGTCTGCGGCCACCGACCGAGCACGCTGGCTGCTCGACGAGACTGCCGGAACGATCGCGTTCGACGCGACCGGGAACGGCAACAACGGCACAGCCCAGAACACGATCGGTGACGGCGCCGGCTACTGGTTCAACGGAGTCAACTCGCGCGTTATCGTCCCTTCGTCCGCAACTTTGAACCCGGGCACGGCGCCGTTCTCGTTCTCGGTCACGTTCGCCACCTCCATCCCGCCCAATCCCGGGGCGGACTACGACCTGCTACGCAAGGGTCTGGCGTCGACCAGCGGCGGCGAGTACAAGATCGAAATCCTCCAGACCAACGGGCAGGCGCGGGCCATGTGTCTCGTCAAGGACGCCGCGAAGAGGGTCGCCTCGATCCGGGGCACGACCAATCTCGCCGACGGCAAGACGCACACCATCACGTGCAGCAAGACGAGCTCGGGTGTGACCCTGTACGTCGACGCCTTGGCACCCCGGACCAAGTCGGTCGTGGGGCTGGGGAGCGTCTCCAACACCGCGTCGCTCGTGCTCGGGGCCAAGGCCGAGGGCGGGGACTGGTACAACGGGTATCTGGCCGAGGCCAGCGTCACCGCTGGGTAGCAAGCTCTTCCTGCATTCACGTTACCGAAAGTGACAAAGACGTCACGGAAATGACATTTCCGGGAGTATCCCGGGCCACCTACAGTGGGCCACTGCTCATCGGTCGCTCACGAAGCCAAGGCAATTCCGCAGAGTCGAGTTGCAACGGCCGTCGTTTCGCATACATTTTCGCACAACAGCACATCACCACCCATGTACTTGCCAAGGGAGAAAATCATGATCCGGAACCGTGTACTCGGCGTCGCGACGGCGCTGGTCATCGTGGGACTGCCCACGCTGACGTCGCCCGGCGTCGCCGTCAAGGCGGGCATGTGTCGGGGCCATGCGGTCACCATCACGGGGACGGCTGGTGCAGACAGGATCGTAGGTACTGCCGGTCCCGACGTGATCGCCTCGCTCGGCGGAAACGACATCGTCAGATCCGGCAGGGGCGCCGACGTCGTGTGCGGCGATGGCGGCAACGACAGGCTGATCGGTGGCCGGGGCAGCGATATCCTCACCGGTAGCAAGGGCGACGACAAGCTGGCCGGCAACAAGGGCAACGACGTTGCCTTCGGTGGCACCGACAACGACAAGATCATCGGCGGCAACGGCAAGGACCGGCTGTCCGGCGGCGTCGGCCTCGACGTCATGAAGGGCAACAAGAAGGTCGACAAGATGGCCGGCGGCGCGAACGACGACGTCATGTCGGGGGGACGCGGCAACGACCGTGTCTTCGGAAGCGCGGGCGACGACACCCTCAGTGCGGACAAAGGCGCCGA
>JANLYC010000059.1:0-3286 GCA_031365435.1 Nocardioidaceae bacterium | reverse complement strand
CCTGCGGCCGGCCTCCAGGGTCAGGTCAGGGCAGTGATGATCTCGGCTTTGGACTTGCCTGATAGACCGGTCAGTCCGCGCGAGCGTGCTTCCGCACGCAGCTCGACGACGGTCCAGCTGGCATCGGGGGTGTTCGTCGGCTCAGTGTTCGGGGTAGCACCCTGGGTCGAAACGGCGGCGGGCACCTCCACGTTGTGTGACCCGCTGGGCTGACGGGGTGTGCGCCGGGCCTTCGTCAGCCTCGTCTCGAGTGTGGAGACGCGCTTCTTGGCTGACGCGGCGGCGGCCCGCTCCTTCTTCGCCTTCTTCTTCCACCGCGCCGCCCTGGCGTCCGCTCGCTCAAGCTTGGCCTCGAGCCTCTTGACAGTGGCTTTGAGCTGCTTCTCCGAGGACGAGCCTGCTTTTTTTGCGGCCACCGGCCACCTCCCTTGTCGTGTGACGGTCATCATCCCGCTTTCCTGGTTGTTGCGGGGTGCTGGTCAGGTCAACCGCTTGCCTCCCGTTTGACGGACAGCCGCGAGCTTGGGTCGCGGATTCGCTGTAGCTGAGTCGCGGATTCGCGAGCAGCGGCGGATGGACGCAACTACGGCGACCAATCCGTGCGGCTAGTCGATGAGCGTGACGGAGTTGCGCCAGCGCGGTCGCTGATCCAAGAGTCATTGGTCGGAATGGAAGATGTAGAGCCCTGTTCCGTCCTCTGCCGCCTGCTCGATGGCCACTCGCCGGTAACCCGTCGCCTCCATTCGATTGAGGGCACTCTCGACCATGCCCGCGTAGTTGGGTGCTCGGTGGATGCGAGGTTCATCCGCTCGTTGTCTCGTGCTCGGTGGGTGTCAGAGACTGTCTTCGAGTCCCTGACAAACGGAGGTAGACGATCAGTCACGTCCACACCGGTGCAGCAACGTAGGACGTCAGATGATCGAGCCCGAGGAGGGACGTCTCGTACGGGTCCATCAACAGTAGAACCGACGCTGATCGTTGCGCTGGCCCGCTCGGCTGGTCTCCCCGAGCTGGCCCAGCAACACCTGTGTGTCCCGACCGACAAGGGCGCGAACGCTGGGTTGAAGGTTGACCAGGCAGCTCGGACAACAGGGACCATGACGACGCGAACCTGGAGTCATCCGGACGTGACCGCAGTTACGGTTGGCGGGTGAGCGCGACGTCGTGGCCCGGCTGGCAGGATCGACCGGGGTCCGGTGTTCTGCACCTCGACGTGGCGGCGGGTGGGCGCTCCTCGCTGGCGACACTGACAGCCGTCACTGACCATGCGCGACTCGAGGCCGAGGTCGGGGTGTACGTCGCCGAGGACCGCGCGAGCGGCGTGCTCCGCAGCTTGCGCACGGACCTGGCCGGGTTGCTGGGGGTCCCTGAGGGCGGGGTGGCCTTCGTGGAGAGCGCCACCCGGGCACTGGACGTGCTGCTCGGCTCCTGGAAGCTCGCCGGCGACGGACGGGTCGGGGTGGCACCGAGCGAGTGGGGCCCGAACCTGGAAGCCTTCGCTGCCCGTGGGCTGGTTCCGGAGGTCCTGGCGGTCGACGCGATGGGCAGGCTCGACCTCGCGGCGCTGGAGCAGCGGCTCGCCGACGATCCGCCGGTTGTGGTGCACCTGGTCCACGTTGCGCCGCACCGGGGCCTGGTACAGCCAGTCGCCGGAGCCGGGGCGGTCTGTCGGCGTTACAGGGTGCCGCTGTGGGTCGATGCCGCGCAGGCGCTCGGACACGTGTCGGCCGCCGCCGGCGCGCATGCGGTGTACGGCACGAGCCGCAAGTGGCTGTGCGGCCCGCGCGGCGTCGGATTCCTCGGCGTGGACGAGGAGTGCTGGGGCGACCTCCGGGTGCCCGGCTCAGGTCGTCGACACCCCGGAGCTTCGCCCGTGCTGGCCCTGGAGTCAGGAGACGCTCATGTTGCCGGCAGGGTCGGGCTTGCCGTCGCCGTTCGCGAGTTCCTGAGCGCCGGACCCGATCGGGTCGCGGCCCGCCTCGACATGGTCGGGGACCTGTGCCGCGAGGCACTGGCCGGGGTCGATGGCTGGCGGCTCATCGCGGCCTCCCCGGAGGGGGCGATCACGTCGATGGTTCCCTCCAAGGGCCAAGACGTGTCGATGACGCGGGCCCGGTTGGTCACCGATCATGGCATCGTGACGAGCGCCGTACCGCCCTGGCGGGCGCCTGCCGATCTGGTGCAGCCCGTCCTGCGGGTCAGCCCCCATGTCGACTGCACCACTGAGGACATCCAGCGACTGGCGGCGGCGCTCGGCCACGATTGAACCGTTCCGGGCCCGAAGAGGTTACGGATTGCTCAACAACTCGTCGGGCCCCTTGTGCCACGTCCTGGCCCGAGGTAGGCATGGTCTGAGAAAAGTTACGAGGACGGTCATTCGTGGTCGCCCCCGCACCGACCCGCGGTCGTCAATCGACCGGTCCGGACCTGGAGGGGCGATGACCGTCGCAGCAGTCTCATCAGCGCATCACCTGCGCGAGCTCGACCCGAGGACACCGGTCGAGTCGGCGCGGCGCATCATCGCCGATGGAGCGCTGCGCTCCAGCGACGATCACCGCGTCGGCCTCGAGCTCGAGTTCCACCTCGTCGACCTGGCACATCCCGGACGGCGTCCAAGCTGGCTGGCCGTCCAGTCCCTGATGTCGGGTCTGCCGGTGATGCCCGGCGGAAGCTCGGTGACACTCGAGCCGGGCGGGCAGATCGAGCTCTCGACGCCACCCCACCCGGACCTCGTCGCCTGCGTCACGGCCTTGCGGGCGGACCGGGAGGCGCTGCGCGGTGCGCTGGCGGCGGCCGGCTTCGGGGCGGCTCCGTTGGGAACGGATCCGGCCCGGCCGGTCCAGCGGACCAACCCTCACCAACGCTATGTCGCCATGGAGCAGCACTTCGAGGCCCTGGGCTACCCCGGTCCGGGGCGGGCCATGATGTCGGCCACGGCCGCCTTGCAGATCAACGTCGACGCAGGTCCTGCCGCGGG
The DNA here is from genome assembly GCA_031365435.1 of Nocardioidaceae bacterium. Classification (GTDB taxonomy): domain Bacteria; phylum Actinomycetota; class Actinomycetes; order Propionibacteriales; family Nocardioidaceae; genus JANLYC01. The sequence goes on along the minus strand of JANLYC010000059.1, from coordinate 309 downwards.
CTGGTCCCAGCGACTCGACCACCTCCGGGCCCTGGTTCCGATGCTGATCGCCGCCTCGGCCAGTTCGCCCTACCTCGACGGGCGCAGCTCGGGATGGCACTCGATGCGGCAGCAGACTTGGCACGGCATTGATCCCGGGCGGAGCGACCCGATCACGTCGGGCGACCCTGCCGAGGCGTGGGCCGACTACGCCCTAGACGCCCCGGTAATGCTCGTCGCCGAAGGCGAACGCCTCGTTCCGGTCACCCAGCGGGTGACGCTCGGTGCCTGGCTCAAGGTCCCGCAGCTCATCGGCCGCGCGGCAACCCG
>JANLYC010000056.1:0-14590 GCA_031365435.1 Nocardioidaceae bacterium | reverse complement strand
ATCAAGTTCATCTGGGGTGACCCGATGAAGCCGGCGACGAAGAGGTTCACCGGACGGTCGTAGAGGTTGAGCGGGGTGTCGACCTGCTGCAGCTCGCCGAGCTTCATCACGGCTACTCGGTCGCCCATCGTCATGGCTTCGACCTGGTCGTGCGTGACGTAGACGGTCGTGACGCCGAGGTCCACCTGGAGCTTCGCGATGTCGGTGCGCGTCTGGACCCGCATCTTGGCGTCGAGGTTGCTCAGCGGCTCATCCATGCAGAACACCTGGGGCGAGCGGACGATCGCGCGGCCCATGGCGACGCGCTGGCGCTGACCGCCTGAGAGCGCCTTGGGCTTGCGCTCGAGATACTCCGTGAGGCCGAGGAGCTCGGCAGCCTCCTCGACGCGCTTGCGACGCTCGTCGGCGGGAACCTTGGCCATCTTCAGCGCGAACCCCATGTTGTCCGCCACGCTCATGTGCGGGTAGAGCGCGTAGTTCTGGAAGACCATGGCGATGTCACGGTCCTTGGGCGGGGTGTTGGTGACCTCGCGGTCACCGATGTAGATCGCCCCGGAGTTGACTTCCTCGAGACCGGCGAGCATGCGCAGGGTCGTGGACTTGCCGCACCCGGAGGGTCCGACGAGGACCATGAACTCGCCATCGTTGATCTCGAGGTCGATACCTGGGACGGCTGGCTTGTCTGCGCCGGGATACCAGCGCTGCGCCTTGTCGAACGTCACGGTTGCCATAGCAATTGTTGTCCTTTCACCGACAGGTACGTGCCGGACGATCCTTCGTAAAAGGTGACGCTCGTCACCCTAGCCATGCCCGACTGCCGCCGCCACCTGCCGACCAACCCGTGATCGCCGTCCGTTCGAACGCGTGACCGACCCGGATCCGTCAAGCCGGTCAGGGATGCCATGACGGCGCTCCCCCCACCATCACGAGTCCGGTGCCGGCCTCGTTCCAGGCCACCGGAACGGGGTCGATGACGCCGCCGGTGAAAGTCCCCGAGGCGTCCCGGTTCCGGAAGGCCAACAGCAGCCACCTGCCGGTGCGGTCGCGCACGAGCTTGCCGACATACAGGTCCTCACTGGTGAGCCGGACGGCGCGATGCACCTCGACGTGCGCCCCCGGACCGTCGACCGCCACCGTCCAGATCCCGCCACCCCCAGCAGCCGAGTCGACCATCTCGGCAGCGAGGCAGGAGAACATCAGTACCCAACGACCATCGACCTCCGCAAGCGAGATGACCTCCAGCCACTCGAACCCGGAGCCGGGCTCGCTGAGCGGTGGACCGACCTGCCAGCTCTCGAGGTCGCTCGACGCAGCATGCCCGATGACCCCGAGCCCCGAACCCGCGCCGCCCGCGCGCGCCGTCACATACGCGTGCCACCGACCGCTCGCGTCGCGGACGATCCACGGGTCGCGCCAGGACTCGTCCGGCCAGCTTGCGCTGCCCAGCTTCTCGTAGAACCGCGGATCAGCCTCACCCAGACCGCTCGTCGGCCCGCGGTGCCAGTGCACGAGATCTTCGGAGCGGGCGCAGCCGATCCGCTGGACGAGGCCGTCGTCGGACATCGACAACCCGGTGTAGAACATCCGCCACAGCCCTGCCCCGTCACGCACGACGCTGCCGGTCCAGATCGCGAGGTCGTCGAACGCGGGCCGCTGGGCCGGCGCGAGTGCATCGTCGAGGATCCGCCACGTCACGAGGTCGGTCGAGACTGCATGCCCCACCGAGGCGTTGCGGTGCCGCAGGTCGGGCTCACCGAGTGTTCGCGGCGCCTTGAGGAAGAAGGCGTGGTAGGACGTCAGGTCGTCAGCCAGCCAGAAGTCCCAGACCCAGTCGTTCGGCAGGTCGAGCACGGCTCACCCGACCGTGGAGTCGAGCGACCGGACCTCGAGCACGTACGCCGTCTCAGGTGGCGTGGCGGGAAGTTGGACACCCGAGGTCATGAGAACTCCGCCCAGCACGTCGACTCCTGGGCCGTCCAGCCACGTCTGACCACGGTCGATCACATGCCTCGCTGACTCAGCAGGAGTGACGCAACGGACCCGGTAGCGCCGATCTGGTTCCAGCCCGGCCAGGGCAACCATGGTGGGCGCCTCGGTCGCCGTGCTCGCGATCACGGCAATGACGAAGTACGCGGCCGAGGCGTCGGCTGCGACGACGCCCGTGACCAGCACGGCCGGGTCGGGATGGTCCGGACGCAGCAGCTCGCCCCCGGTCACGACGGTGCGGACCCGCTTGCGGAGCTCGATCCAGCTGCCCAGCTCAGCCGTCTCGGCCGGGGTGAGCTCGGTGACATCCCACTCGATGCCGAAGTGTCCGAGCAGGGCTGTGGCGGCACGGAAACCGAGTCGATGTCGTCGACCTGTGGTGTGAGCCGTCGGCGCACCTACGTGGGCGCCGATCATCTCGGGTGGCACGAGCAGGCTCGTCCATCGCTGAATGTGCTGGCGTTCGAGCGGGTCGGTCGTGTCACTCGGCCAGATCCGGTCCGTCCGGGTGAGGATCTCGAGATCGATCCTGGCCCCGCCGGAGGCGCAGCTCTCGAACTCCACCGCTGGGTGAGCGTTGCGCAGGGCGTCCAGGAGGCGGTACAGCGCACGGGTCTGGCCGTGCACGGCCGGCCGGCCGCTGTGCAGGGCATCGATGACGTCCCGGTTGTGATCCCACTTGACGAAGCTGATCGGGTACTCGTCGAGCAACGCCAGCAGGGCGTCGCGCACGTGCGCGAACGCGGCCGGATTCTGCAGGTCGAGCACCTGCTGGTGGCGCCAATCCGTCGGCAGCTCACTGCGGCCTCTCAGCAGCCAGTCCGGATGGGCACGTGCCAGGTCTGAGTCGACGCTGACCATCTCCGGCTCGACCCACAGGCCGAACTCCATGCCGCGTGACCTCACGTGCTCGATCAACGGATGCAGCCCGTCCGAGTGGGACTCGAGGTCCACGGCCCAGTCGCCGAGCCCGGCGCGGTCGTGCCGCCGCCCGTGGAACCAGCCGTCGTCGAGCACGAAACGTTCGACGCCGAGCTCACCGGCCGCATCGGCCAACGCGATGAGCCGGTCGCGGTCGTGGTCGAAGTAGGTGGCCTCCCAGGTGTTCAGCACCACCGGCCGTATCGCGTTCGGGTGCGGAGCGTGCGTCCTGACCCAGTGGTGCAGACGGGTACTCATCTCGTCCAACCCGTGTCCGGCGTACGCGCCGAACAGCCAGGGAGTCGTGTAGCTCTCACCCTCGCCCAGGACCACTTCTCCCGGCCTCAGCAGCTCACCGCCCCCGAGGAGGCAGTCGCCGGCCGGCGTTCGCTCGGCGTAGGTCGTGTGGTCGCCGCTCCAGGCGACATGGATGCCCCAGACCTCGCCCCGGCGGAACGAGAATCCAGGCGTGCCGGCGACCAGCAGCAAGGTGGCGTCGTGTCCGGGCCGTCCATGACGAGACTCTCGGGACAACTTGCCCTGCTGCCAGGCGTGACGCTGCGGTGCCCGTTCGCGGACCCACCTTCCGGTGAGGTCGAGCAGCTCGGTCGCGTGCGCCGCCACCGGCAGCACGTTTCGGACAGCCGCGACGGCATACTCCCCCGCGGCCACGTTGGTGAGCGTCGTCCGGACGCGGAGCAAGCCGCGGGGCGAGAGGCCCAGCTCGACCTCGACGCCCAGTCCTGCGTCGTCGTCACGGGCTCGCAGCGTCACCGCGTCAGCGTCGGTGAGTGCGGTCCACCCGATCCAGCTCGGCGTCTGGGCCGTTGCCTGACCGGACAGACGCCAGCCTTCGACGGCAGGCGTCCCAGTGAAGCCGGCCGCCTCGGTGGGCAGCAGCGACAGGACCCGCGGCACGTCGAGCGCCGACTGCGGCACACCCGGCCCGTGCAGCTCGGCCAACGCCGCGAGGTCCGCCGGTGCCAGGGCGCCGAGATCAGCGCCCCAGTGCGCCACGACCGGTGCACCACGCGATGAGGGCGTGAGCACCAGGCTCACGCCCCCACTGCGGAGGTGGATCGGGTCCACGCTCAACCCTTGACGGCTCCCGAGGTGAGGCCCCGGACGAAGTACCGCTGGAGGGTGAAGAACACCAGCATGGGGACCACCATCGAGATGAAGGCACCCGCGGTCAGCAGCTCCTGGCCCTGCCCTTGCGTGCCGAGCAGTCCCTGCAGCTTCACGATCACGGTGGTGTTCTCCGACTTGAGGAAAAGCTTGGCGATGAGCAGGTCGTTCCACACCCAGAGGAACTGCAGGATCGCGAAGGCTGCCAGCACTGGCACCGACATGGGCAGGATCAACCGCCAGAACGTCTGGTAGTGGCTGGCACCATCGATCTTGGCGGACTCGATCACCGTGCGCGGCAACGTCGTCATGTAGTTGCGCAGGGTGTAGATCGCCAGTGGCATGCCGAAGCCCGTATGCAGGAGCCAGACCGCGATGTACTGGCCGGAGATGCCGAGGCCGCGCGGACCGAGGAGGTCGAGCATCGGTGAGAAGGCCACTTGGATCGGCACGACCAGAACGGCCACGACCAGGACGAAGATGATGTCCTTGCCGCGGAAGTCCATGAACGTGAACGCGTACGCCGCGAACGCCGCGAACAGGATCGGGATGATCGTGGCCGGGATGGCCACGATGTGGCTGTTGAGGAAGCCGGCGCCGAGATCGGCGTCCTGGAAGACCTTGTGGTAGTTCCCGAACGTCCAGCTCGTACCGAACGGGTTGAAGAGCGCGTGCCACCATCCTGAGCTTGCCGCGTCCGTCCGCGTCCGGAAGGACGTGACCAGCAGACCGATCGTCGGGATCGTCCACAGCAGACACAGCACGACCATCGTGACGATGGCGACCCAGCTGCGGCGACGCCCGTCGCGCATCACCATGAGACTGCTCATCGGTTCATCTCCTCCGCCCGGAAGTGCCGCACCTGGTAGTAGAGAACAGGCATGACGGCCAGCAGCAGGATCACCACGATCGCGGAGGCCTGCCCGGCCTGGTCATCGGCGAACAGCTTGTTGAAGAAGAGGTTGGCGATGACGTTGCTCTCGAAGTTCCCATTGGTGGCGACGTACACGATGTCGAAGACCTTGAGCACCAGGATGACCACGGTGATGTAGACGGTGATCATCGTGCCTTTGATCTGCGGGACGACGACCTGCCAGAAGGTCTTCCACTCGCTGGCACCGTCGATGCGGGCTGCTTCGAGGGTGTCCTCGGGCACCCCTTTGATGGCAGAGGACAAGAGAATCATGGCGAAGCCGACCTGCAGCCAGATCAGGACCACCATCAGCAGGATCGAGTTGAAGCGGCCACCGGAGTTCTGCAGCCAGGTCTGCGGGTCATGGCCCAGCGACGTCCAGATCGCGTTCAGCACGCCGGTCTGGTTCTGTCCCGGGTTTTCGTAGGCGTAGACGAGACCCCAGATCGCAGTTGCGCCGACGAACGAGATCGCCATCGGCACGAAGATGAAGCCCTTGGAGATCTTCTCACCCGTCGTCGAGAGCTTGTCGGCAAGCACGGCGACCAACAGCCCGATGGCGACGGCGACCGCTGGGACGATGAGCAGCCACAGCAGGTTGTTGATGATCGACGACCGGAAGTCGTGGTCGGAGAAGATCGTTCGATAGTTGTCGAACCCGACGTACGCGGTGCTGTCCGCATTGGCGAACGAGTAGTTGATGGTCTGGACGGCGGGGTAGAGCAGCATCACCCCGATGAGCCCGACCCCCGGCAGCACGTACGCATAGGGCATGACGCGCTGCGAAAGCCCGCCCGGGAGCCCTTCGACGAAGAGGTTGAGGAAGTAGAAGAGGGCCGCCGCTCCACCGACACCGGCGATGAGCGCCAGCACCCCGATGATCACCTTTCCGTGGAACCACTCGGGGTGGTACCCGAACGCCAGGAACAGGTTCGTGATGCCCCAGACCACCAGGACCAGACCGACGAACCCGACGACGATCTTGGCGGCGCTTGCCGCGTCCGGCCCTGGCGACTCCTCTTCGGGGCGGCCTATCGGCGCCTCCGCGACCGCTGTGCCGCCGCTCATGAGGCGGGCCACGAATCTTCGATCGCCTTCGTCGCGTCGGCAGAGCTGGTGCCGCCGGCCCAGTCGACCATGCCGGTCCAGAACGACCCGGACCCGACCTCCTTCGGCATGACGTCAGAGGCGTCATACCGGAAGATGTCGGCCTTGTACGCGATCTCGGCCATCTTCCGCGTCGTGTCGTCCGGGTAGTTCGACTGGTCGAAGGTCGTGTGGGGTGACAGCCAGCCCCCGGCCTGCGCCCACGGGCCTCCGAACTTGTCGGAGGTCAGGAACTGCATGACCTTGATCGCGTCAGGGTCGTTGCCGTTGAAGAGGGCTGCGATGTCACCGCCACCGAGGATCGGCTGGCCTTGGTAGCCGCCCTCGTACGGCGGGTAGACGAAGATGCCGACATCCTTGTCCAGGTTGGCCTGCACGTCGGGCGCGAAGAACGTCGAGGCGAAGTTGCCCTGCCGGTACAGATAGCACTTGGGCGGGCTCTGGAACGCCGGGTCGAAAGCCTTGCCGAAGTCGGTGTTGATGATCCCCTTGACCCCACCGTACGTGTTGCCGTCGGTGAACATCAGCTTCTTGTACTCGTCGAACGCCTTGACGATCTTCGGGTCGTTGAAGGGGATCTCGTGGGTGACCCACTGGTCGTAGACGTCCGGGCCCCACATGCGGAGCACGAGCTCCTCGATCCAGTCCGTGCCGACCCAGCCGGTGGCCTGATCGGACCCCCAGGCCATGCACCACGGCGAGGTGCCGCTGGCTTTGATCTTGTCGGCGATGCCGGTGAGCTCCTGGATCGACTTCGGCGCGGTGGAGTAGCCGAGCTTCTCGTAGGCCGCCTTGGGGTACCAGACGATGCTCTTGACGGCCATCCGCATCGGCGCGCCGTATACACGGCCGTTGAGACGTGCCGCGTCGAGGAAGCCGGGCACCAGGGTCCCGTCCAGCGTGTCGTAGCTGAGGTAGGTGTCGATCGGCTGGACCTTGCCCTGCGCTGCCAGCTCCAGGAGTCCACCCGGCTGGGGGAACAACGCAATGTCCGGCGAGTCGCCGGAGTTGACCTTCTGCTTCACGGTCGTCGTGAAGTCGGTGTCGGCGGTGTACTGGATGTCGATGCCGCTCGACTTCTCGAAGTCGGTCAGGGACGCCTCGAAGTTCTTCTGCTCGTCACCACCGAACGCACCGAGGATCGTGACGACCTTGTCACCGTCGGGGCTACCACCGTCGACGTAGCCGTTCAGCCCGGCTGCGCCCGCGCTGGCAGCATTCGGGTCCTGCAGACACCCTGTGGTCACCAAGGCCACCGAGGCCAGCAACCCCCCCAGCGCCAACCGTTGCCTGATCGATCGCTTCATGATCCTCCTCCAGCCGGGTGCCACCCACGGGACGCGTGTGACGGCCATCACATGGGGATAGGTCTACCGTTCCTGGGTCGACATGTCCACGGATGGTCAGGCTTTGGACACGTCGAGCGACGGATGATCAACTTCTGCGATCTGGGCAGTCCGGGCGAGCGGGTCAGGCGTCGATGGCGTCGAGATCGAGCTCGTACGCGCCCTGCACGATGAACTCCTTGCGCGGCGCGACATCGTTGCCCATGAGGAGCTCGAAGATCTGCTCAGCCCCTTCGGCGTCATCGATGGTGATGCGACGCAACGTGCGATGGCGCGGATCCATCGTGGTCTCGGCGAGCTGGTGTGCGTCCATCTCACCAAGACCCTTGTAGCGCTGGACGGGGTCCTTCCAGCGCACGCCCTTCTTGCTGAGCTCGGCGAGCTTGCGCTGCAGCTCGTCGTCGGAGTACGTGTAGACGTACTTGTCCATCCCCTTCTTGGGGTTGGTGAGCTCGATGCGGTGCAACGGGGGCACGGCGGAGTAGATGCGCTTGGCTTCGAGCAGCCCGCGCATGTGCTTGTGGAACAGCGTGGCCAACAAGCACCTGATGTGTGAGCCGTCTGTGTCCGCGTCGGCCATGAAGATGATCTTGCCGTAGCGCGCCTGCTCCAGATCGAACGTCCGACCGCTGCCTGCCCCGACGACCTGGATGATCGAGGCGCACTCGGCGTTCTGCAGCATCTCACCGGCCGACTTCTTCTGCGTGTTGAGGATCTTGCCGCGGATGGGGAGCAGGGCCTGGTACTCCGAGTCGCGAGCTAGCTTGGCGGTACCGAGCGCGGAGTCACCCTCGACGATGAACAGCTCGCTGCGCTCGACGTCGTTGCTGCGACAGTCGGCGAGCTTGGCCGGTAGGGCGCTGGACTCGAGCGCGTTCTTGCGGCGTTGGGTGTCGCGCTGCTGGCGTGCCGCGACCCGGGTCCGGGCGGCGCTGACGACCTTTTCGAGCAGCGCGCGCGCCTGTGGCTTCTGGGCCTTCTTGCTGGAGGTCAGGAAGGCCTTCAGCTCGGACGCGACGATCTTGCTCACGATGCGCTGGGCAGCCGGCGTGCCCAGCACCTCCTTCGTCTGCCCCTCGAACTGCGGTTCGGCGAGACGCACCGTGACCACGGCAGTCAGTCCCTCGAGCACGTCGTCCTTGAGCAGGTCGGACTCTCCGGCCTTGATCAGCCCACGCGTCTGTCGGACCACGTCGTTGAACGTCTTCGTGAGGGCACGCTCGAATCCGGAGACGTGCGTACCCCCCTTCGGTGTGGCGATCACATTGACGTAGGACCTGATCTCGGTGTCGTAGCCCTGCCCCCACCGGAGCGCGACATCGACGCCGAGCTCGCGCTCGACGTCCTGCGGGGTCATGTGGCCCTGCTCGTCGAGCACCGGCACTGTCTCGGTGAAGTGCTCGACTCCCTGCAACCGCAGGATGTCGGTGACCTTGTCGTCATTCGCCAGATAGTCGCAGAACTCGCCGATGCCGCCGTCGTGACGGAACGTCTCCTCGATGACATCGTCGCCACGCTCGTCGCGGATGACGATCGCCAGTCCCGGGACGATGAACGACGTCTGCCTCGCCCGGGTGGCCAGCTCGTCATAGGTGTAGGCCGCGTCCGGGGTGAAGATCTGCCGGTCGGGCCAGAAGCGGATGCGCGTGCCCGAGACGCCCTTCTTGACCCGGCCGACCTTGGCCAGGCTGGCCGGCTTGGGCGTGAATCCCGCCGCCGGCCCGTCACCGGAGAAGACGCCGGGGACGCCACGTTGGAAGGACATCCCCCAGCTCGCGGAGCTGCGGTCGACCACGACGTCGAGCCGGGCGGACAACGCGTTGACAACGGAGGCGCCGACACCATGGAGTCCACCGGTGGCGACATACGAGCCGCCGCCGAACTTGCCACCGGCGTGCAGCTTGGTGAAGACGACCTCGACTCCGGACAGTCCGGTCTTGGGCTCGATGTCGACGGGGATGCCGCGGCCGTCGTCGCGCACCTCGACGGACCCGTCGGCGTGGAGCACGACGTCGATGCGGTGACAGACACCGGCGAGGGCCTCGTCGACGCCGTTGTCGATGATCTCCCAGACACAGTGCATGAGCCCACGGGTGTCCGTCGAACCGATGTACATCCCCGGGCGCTTGCGCACGGCCTCCAGGCCCTCCAGCACGAGAAGATGCCGGGCGTTGTACGACGCATCGACGGCAGAGCCTCGGGTGGGCACGGAACTCCTTACAGAACGGTGGAACGACCACGAACAGACCGGGTGGCGGGACTCTGACCAGCGGTCGTGACAACGGTCGGCCGGGCCTGTGTGTCCGCCTGCCGCGAACGATACCGGGGGTCCCACAGGCACCCCCGACCACCACGCCGCGGAACGGGCGAAAAGTGGGGTCGGTGACGGTCCGTGGTGATGCGTGCACCCAGACGGAGAAAGGGCCTCCACCGTTCGGGCTATTTCCCCGACACGCGGCCACAATTTGGATACTTCTCCCACGGATGGCACCGTCAGAGGTCCACCATGCGTCGTAAGGTCAAAGCACCAGCATCGACCGGAACCATCCAGGATCGAACCGGCGTCGAATCACCAACGCCGGAGGATCCGGTACAGCAGCAGTCTCAGCAAGCGGTAGGCGTCAACACCCCGGAATACCGGCCCTGGTTGAATGGTTGTTCCCCGGTGGAGTCGCCAAGAGAACGAGAAGAGGCCCACGTGACCACAGCCGTTGCACCAAGCCCGCAGTTCACCGCGCTTGACCGCTGTGACCGTTGTGGAGCTCAGGCATATGTGCGCGTCGAGCTCACCAGCGGTGGAGAGCTGATGTTCTGCGCCCACCACGCGCGGGAGCACGCCGAGAAGCTGCAGGCCATCGCAGCCTCGATCCACGACGAAACCGGACAGCTGGCTCAGACGCCGAGCACCGCACCCGACGAGGAGCTCTGACGCAGACACCACGCAGGGACCACGCGCTGATCACGCGCTGACACCGGGCGCAAGCCCTCGACCCACGTTGATGTGGCGGCCACCAGCAGGTGGCCGCTACATTCGTGTCCGTGCCGGGCTCGCCCGCCGCACTTCAGTCCTGCTGCATGTGGAGGCGGACCACGGTGCCGCTCGGGAACACCCTGATCTGCACGAGATCACACAGCTGGTTGACCATCCAGAGGCCGCGCCGTCCGAGGCCGTCCGGCACGGGTTCCTCTCGCCCGACCAGCGGGTCGTCGAGCTGGCCCTGGTCTCGGAACTCGCACACGACCCGGCCCTCCTCGGACCAGACGCGGAACGTGCCTGCACCTCCGCCGTGCACGATGCTGTTCGTGGCCACTTCGCTGACGGCGAGCACGAGGTCGTAGCTACGCTCGCGGTCCAGGCCGGCCGCGGCTGCCGCGGCCGTGACGTGGCCTCGTACGGCGTGCAGCTCGTCCAGGCCGAAATCAAGCTCATGCAGCTGGCCCTGCGGTTCGGGCAACGGGGTGGCGAGATGGGTCCCGGCGAGCTCGGCCAGATCGGCCGACCGGTCCGGACGGGCGACACCGCCATCCTCGACGAGCGGGTGGCTGCGGACGGCCTCCATGAGGACCGGTTCCGGCAGGCTGCCGACGTCGTACGGGCACAGCAGGGTCAGCGCGGGCTCCGTGGCCTCGGTGAACGCGACGTTGAGCAGCGCTTCGTGTCGTTGGCACTCGGCCAGCTCAGCGGAGCTTCGACCTGCCCAGATGGGTTCCCCGATGCCGCGGACGGCGGGCGCGGAACCTTCGTGCCGGACGACGAACTCGCGCCAGGCCGGGATGATGCGCGCCGGGTTGCGCCCGAGCTCCGCCATGTCAGCGAACTCGACCTGGTGGGCAAGCGGCCCGAGATCGTTGCAAAGCAGCGCGATCCTGTCTGCGCTGACGGCCACCAGGACGGCTTCTCCCGCCGCAAGACCAGCCCGGATGAAGGGACTCGTCGCGTCGACGAAGCCGGCATCCCCCTCGTAGAGCAACGCTCCGTGACGGAAGCCGGGGGTCGACGCGGCAGCGTTTATCGGCCTCGTCTCCGAGTGCAGGGCCATAACTGATGATGCTAGTGACCTCTGGGCACCGCAGACGAGAAACAATCAAACTATCACTCAGCGTCACCGGCAGAGCCGGCTTGCTGGCTGGGCAAACCGGGCCAACAATGCTCCAGTCCGATATCCGGTTGGTCTTGTCGGAGTTGCCGAGTTGAATGCCTGCATGACCGTGAGATGGCAGTGTGTCTGCGTCAACTCCACCGACCCTCAGCGACTTGCCGCCTTCTGGGCAGCGGCGCTGGGGTGGCGGATCACCTACGACGAGCCCGATCAGGTCGCCTTGGAGCCGCCGCCGGGCAGCCCTGAGGACGGTGTCAGTCCCGACCTGCTCTTCCTCAAGGTGCCGGAGGAGAAGGCAGGGATCAACCGGCTCCACCTCGACTTGCGCCCTGACGACCGGGACGCGGAGGTCGAGCGTCTGCTCGCACTGGGTGCGGCGCATATCGACGTCGGGCAGGGACCGGACGCGAGCTGGGTGGTGCTGGCCGATCCTGACGGCAACGAGTTCTGCATCCTGCGCGCGTTCAGCCCGGAGGAACTCGCCTCCTGACCGCGCGCACGTTCGCCTCGCGGTCACACGGAGGAGGCCGGTGTGGTCACTCCACGCAGAACTCGTTGCCTCCGGGATCCTGCATGACGACCAGCTCGTCGCCGGCCGTGACGATCGTCGCGCCGAGCCCGACGAGTCGGGCTGCTTCTGCTTTCACGCTGCCAGGCGCACGCAAATCGAAGTGCAGGCGGTTCTTAGCGGTCTTCGGCTCGGGTACCTGCACGAACCACATGTTCGGTCCACCCCAGCCCGGAGCCTCCACGAACGCTTTGTCCCGCGTCGAGTCCTCGTCGACGTCCGACCCGAGGGCGGCCGCCCAGAATGATGCGATCGTCATCGGGTCGGCACAGTCAAAGGTCACACTCTTGATGTAGCTCGAGGTCATCGGGTCAGACTAGACACCATGGAGCGCACCGCCGGCCAGGTGTCGGCAAAGCCCGGGTGCAGGGCCAGGGTGTGCACGTCCTCGACTGCGACCCAGGTCAGGTTCTGTTGCTCACCCAGCACGATGGTCTCCGGTGGCGGGGCACTGCCGTAGACCCGGGCGACGATGGTCGTGTAGCTCCAGCCGCCGTGGTCGTCGACATGCCTCGTCAGCTCGTGCGCCTGCGAGAGGTCGAGCCCGGTCTCCTCCATCACCTCGCGCAGGGCGGCGTCCCAGGCACTTTCCCGAGGATGGATCGCACCGCCCGGGACCGACCAGGTGTTGCCGTGATGGACCCATTCCGCGCGATGCTGGAGCAGGATCTCGACCCGCTCGATCTCATCATCGTCGGTCCTACGGCGGCAGAGCAGCAGGCCCGCTGCTCCGAGCGACCCCCAGTGTCGGTGACCGCCCGAGCAGCGAGTCCACCGGTTGCTGTCTCGCATTTCTCCGACGTTACCGCCGCCGGGATGCGCCGATACCGCCTCCAGAGGCCTGGCAGGCGTCGGCGCGCCGCCGGGCCGCTCTCGGCGTGTCAACTTTCCCGCACGGGAGCGCAGTGTCACTGTTGAAGAAGCTCCCGTGCAGCCACACCCCCCAGGTGTGCGGGAGTCAGCCTCACCGGTCGACCCCTCCCTTGGAAGTACCGGCCGGTGAGGCGCTTGGGGGACAAGCCGCCCGACGAGACGGCGTCCGATCAAGGGCGTGGTCCCAGACCGTGATCGCGTCCATACGGACAGCGACCGGGGTGTGGTGGGATGTCCGGGTTCGACACTGTTGAGGCTGTCATGTCCCTCGTGGGTGGGTCCCGCAAGAGTCCTGTGGACGCTGATCTGCGCCGCTAGCCTGACCCGATGAGCGGGTGGTCGGCGAGCCGGTTGGGCAACGTGGCCATCGGCATGTCCTGGGGTTTGGTCGGCTACCTGCTTGCCTGGGGGGCCGGGGTACTCATCTGCATTGCCGACGCCGCCGGCGCGCGCAGCCGTCTTCCACCACCAGCCTCCTGGCAGATGCGACTGCTCTTTCTCGGCGTTGCCGTCTGCATCGGTGTCGTGGCCGGCATGGCCTCCCGGCACTGGGGTGATGCTCGTGAAGGCGCGTGGGTGGCGGGCCGGCTGGCGATGGTTGCGGTGATGATCGCGGCCGCACCCGCCTTTCTCATCGGGATCGTCCACGAGGGGCAATTCGTCGCGCGGTTGCCGCCGGGTGCGGACACGGGTTCATCGCTCCGGTACGCCCACCAGGCCTGCAACTGGCTGGCTACCCAGCGATGGGGTCGCTCCCCCGGGCCGGACCAGCTGGCGAAGCGCCGCATCCAATCGGTCATCGGCGCGATCTGGGAGCCTCCCGGAGGCAAAGATCAACTGAGCAACTCCGCGAAACGCCTCGAGGTCTACTACGTCGAACACGTGGACTCGGCGTCGGCCGCACCCCTGACGCAGGATGAGCGTGCGCAGGTCAAGTTCACCTCCCTCGCCTGGATGCAACTGTGCCCGTTCCAGCTATGGGTTCACCACCCGATCGGGGCGAAGACCCCGTAGACCGTCCTCACCGAGGTCACGACTCCTGCGGCGGCGCCGCGTCGTCGATCTCGACGACAAGCGGACTGTGCGCAAGAAGCTGGTCGATCTCATCAACGGTGAGCGGGCCGGTACGGCCGCGAGCCTCGATGGTGAGCCTGGTCAGCAAGGCGATCTCTTCGAGGCGCCGGGGATCTTGTCGTGGGTCAGCGGCCGGTCCGGACTGATCAGCCATGCGACACCTCGATCTCGGCCTCCTCGACACGGCCCATCGAACCGGCCTGACCGGTCGCTCCCTGCACCGCGGGCCACTCACCCGGCTTTTCGCAGCCTACGCCGTCGCACCACCGCAAGGAGGCCAGCGCTCGATCGACCTCAGTCGAGGTAGTCGCGCAACACCTGGGAGCGGGACGGGTGGCGCAGCTTCGACATCGTCTTCGACTCGATCTGGCGGATCCGCTCTCGCGTCACGCCGTAGACCTTGCCGATCTCGTCCAGCGTCTTGGGCTGTCCGTCGGTGAGACCGAATCGCATCGAGACGACGCCGGCCTCGCGCTCGGAGAGCGTGTCGAGCACGGCATGCAGCTGCTCCTGAAGCAGTGTGAAACTGACCGCGTCGGCCGGAACGATGGCCTCGGAGTCCTCGATGAGGTCG
>JANLYC010000048.1:0-2346 GCA_031365435.1 Nocardioidaceae bacterium | reverse complement strand
AACAAACCCTTCGCGTAGGCGTCACCGTCACCCCGCGGTCCGTTGAAGGCCCTCACGACATCGACGCATCGGCCGCCGTTGACCCGCATGGCCTGGCAGACCGACCCGCGCTCGGTCATCGCCTCCCCGGCGCCGCGGGCGGAGGTTGCCTTCGTCGGCGTCCGGACTTGGCGACATGGCCGTCCGTATCGTTGAGATTCCGCGTCAGAGGGGCTAGTTAGTCGTGGCGGTGCCCGCGAGCCAGTGGGGCGAGCTGACAACGGACCCCGGCCGACCCCCCGACTCAGACGTCAGTGCGTTCGTTGGCGTGAGGCGTGTCAGCGTCCAGTTGCTGAGGGCATGCAAGCCCGAAGGGCTCAGGGACCTCATTACGGACGTGGTGCGGATCGGCGAGTTCGGTCCGGAGTGCGCCTAGGGCGTGACTCCTTATCCATGGCCTGCTACGCGACGCCCCACGGGCGCTCCGCTGCGTTTCCGTCGCCCGTAGATGAGCCAACAGCGACGTCGCTCCGACGCCTTGCGGAGCATCCCGTGGGACGCCGCTCGCGACGGCCAGCGATAAGGAGTCACGCCCTAGCCGTAGGGGGTCACAAGACGCCTTGGCTGCCTCAAGTCGGCTATGTCGGCGACGACGCCTCCCGGCGTAGCATCGCTAGCCCGACGACCAACATTCAGGAGAGTCCAATGGCGGAACGAGAAGACGGCGCCCTACTCGTGCAGCTGGCCCAGTGGGGGGCGATGATGAACTTGGAAGAGGCGATGCAGGCGATCTGGGCCGACGATTTTGACCCTCAGACGGCGTCCTGGAAAGACCCTCTGGTCTCTCGCGTACTCGTCTACGGTGAGACGATCGGCACGCTCACCAAGAACGGCTTGTTCGACACTGACCTCGCACTCGACTGGCTGTGGCTAAGTGGACTCTGGCAGCGCGTTGGAGGGGCCGCCCAGAAGGCGCGTGACGACGCGGGCGTTCAACAACTCTATGAAAACTTCGAGGCCCTGGCTATGAAGCAGGGAGGCTGACTTCGAGGCCCCCGGCCGGCAGGAGAACTTGGCTAAGCGCAGATGCCGCCGAGCTCTCTCGCGCCAGGGTGGCTGAGGGTCGACGATCTTGCGCCATGCCAAAACCCGCTGCAGGACGGGCGTAGGTTCGGCCAGCACGCTCCCGCGCCCTCGGGCGTGCGTTCTGCACCACCCCCGTGGCTCGGCAGGGCGGCTATGGCCCTGGCGTCCGCGCGCGCGTACCGTGAAATCGATCCGCGCACCGCGGATCACTTCACCGGCGAAGGACATCAGATGCCCAACCTGATCGCTACCCACGAAGTTGACGACGTCGCCCATTGGCTTTCCTCGCCCAAACGCGAAGAAGTCTTCGCATCGGTCGCGAGCAACATCCGCACATTCGTTGATCCCAGCCGAGCCAACCACGTCGGCCTCAGCATGGACGTGGCCGACATGGCTGCGTTCCAGGCGGTGATGGAGAGCGAGGCGGGCGCGGCGGCAATGGAATACGACGGTGTGCATCCGGACACCGTGGTGGTCTACGTGGAGAGCTGACCTCAGGACTCGGACCGCCCGGTGGCAGGACGGTCGGTCCAGCGGGCGGTTCGATCGACGCGGATTGGCTCTGAGATGTGACCCCATCCAGAAACGGCCACGAAGGGCGCAGGCGATCGCCTCTCTCAGGGGGCGCTGGCGGCTATGACACTGGCCGCCACTTGAGCAAGCGGTAGAGCCAGGATTCCAGCGTGACCAGGGTTGCCATCGATCGTTGGCTGGGATCGCGTCACCTCGCAGCATCGACATCGAGCCCCGCCCCTGCCTCGTTGGTGGTGGGAGCGGTGAGGGCCGCCAGACGCTCGTCCGAGACGATCGCTGACAGCGCCGCGGGATCCAGCACCCCTCGTTTGCCGTAGGTCTCGCATAGAGCGAACACCACGCGCCCGGTCCCCGGGTTGACGGATTGTGCCATCACGGTCGAACCGGACAAGTTGTCGTCACTGAAGGCTTCGCCCACCCCCGAGGCGAGGATGGTCCCGTCCGCCGATTCTTCGCAGGCGCCCGGTCCGGTCATCCGATCGCGAAGGTCAGCACAACTCGTGACCGGTGCGTCCCCCTTGATCTGGACCGCTACGACCAGAATGTCCT
Source organism: Nocardioidaceae bacterium (assembly GCA_031365435.1). Classification (GTDB taxonomy): domain Bacteria; phylum Actinomycetota; class Actinomycetes; order Propionibacteriales; family Nocardioidaceae; genus JANLYC01. The sequence goes on along the minus strand of JANLYC010000048.1, from coordinate 198 downwards.
TGGCTGCACCAGGGAATCGGACCTCCACGGCGACCGTGTCGTCCTCACCGCCAGCGCTGAATCCAGCCACGTGATCGGCACCGAGGAGCTCCTGGACCACCGCTGCGATGCCCGCGGGCGTGATGGGCTCCAGCGTTGGCGTGGACGTCTGCATCGGTCCCGGGTCGCTGGCCTTCGATGTGTCCTCGGCGCAACCCG
>JANLYC010000028.1:0-2108 GCA_031365435.1 Nocardioidaceae bacterium | reverse complement strand
GCGGTCGGCTCGTCGAGGAAGACCAGCTCGGGGCGGCCGACCAGCGCCATGGCCAGTCCGAGCCGCTGCTGCTGACCACCGCTGAGGCGCCGGTACGGCGTTCGACCGCACGACCCGAGCCCGAGTCGCTCGACGAGGCCCTCCACCGGCAACGGGTGAGCATGGAGAGACGCGACGTACTCGAGCATCTCGACCGCGCGGACGGCCGACCAGGCACCGCCGGACTGAAGCATCACCCCGATCCGGGGGGCGAGCTGCTCGTGCTGTCCGATCGGGTCGAGCCCCAGCACGCGGACGTGACCGGCCGTCGGTTTCCGATAGCCTTCGCAGGTCTCGATGAGCGTGGTCTTCCCGGCACCGTTGGGCCCGAGGACGGCGGTGACCGACCCCGGTTCGACGGTGAGCGAGAGCCCGTCCAGGGCTGTCTTGGCGCCGTAGGTCATGGTGAGGTCGGTGACCTCGACGGCAGGGGCTGTCACGCACGAAGTCTATGCAGCGGACGGCTGCCCAGCGGGTTAGGGCAACCTTATTTGAGCCCCTCGGCGAATTACGACACAATGGTGTTGTGAAATCCACGCAGGAGTCGACCCGGCCGTCGATGGTTCCGACGACTGCAGACACCTACGCCGGCGACGATGCCCCCACCCGCGAACGCGTGGCCTCCTCGATCCTCGAGCACGGGCCGTCCACGGCAGCTGCCCTCGCCGAACGGCTCGAGCTCACGCCCGCGGCCGTACGCCGACACCTCGACCACCTCGTGTCCGAAGGTGCAGTGGAGGCGCGCGAACCGCGCGTCTACGGCGCGCGTGGCCGCGGCCGTCCGGCCAAGGTGTTCGTGCTCACCGACTCCGGGCGAGACACCTTCATCCAGTCCTACGACGACCTGGCGGCCAGCGCGTTGCGATTCGTCCGCGAGACCGGGGGAGAGGCCGCCGTCGCCGAGTTCGCCCGGCGTCGTACCTCCGAGCTCGAGGAGCGCTACCGTCCCTCTGTCGAAGCCGCGGCGCCGGCCGACCGAGCGAGGGTGCTCGCGGAAGCGCTGACCGCCGACGGCTACGCTGCGTCGGTCCGCAGCGCGCCCATCGGTGACCAGCTGTGTCAGCACCACTGCCCGGTGGCCCACGTGGCGGCCGAGTTTCCCCAGCTGTGCGAGGCCGAGACCGAGGTGTTCGCCCGGCTGCTCGGGCGGCACGTCCAGCGACTGGCCACGATCGCCCATGGTGACGGGGTCTGCACGACCAACGTCCCTGACACCGACCAGCGGCACCGACGCCTGCTGGCCACGATCACCACCGACACCCATCCCGCACACAGCCGCAGCGGGCCGTCCGACCAACCAGCCCCTGACACCGTTCCGACCGGGAGGTCCACTTCATGACATCGATCGAGCAGCTGAACCCCGAGCTCGAGGGCATCGGTCGCTACGAGTACGGCTGGTCCGACTCCGACCTCGCCGGTGCCACCGCGCAACGCGGGCTCAACGAGTCCGTGGTGCGCAGCATCTCGGCGCTCAAGAGCGAGCCGCAGTGGATGCTCGACCTCCGGCTCAAGGGACTCAAGCTCTTCGGCCGCAAGCCGATGCCGACGTGGGGATCCGACCTCTCCGGGATCGACTTCGACAACATCAAGTACTTCGTGCGCTCCACCGAGAAGCAGGCGACGTCATGGGAAGACCTGCCCGAGGACATCAAGAACACCTATGACCGGCTCGGCATCCCCGAGGCCGAGAAGCAGCGGCTCGTGGCCGGCGTCGCGGCGCAGTACGAGTCCGAGGTCGTCTACCACAAGATCCGTGAGGACCTCGAGGAGCAAGGCGTCCTCTTCCTCGACACCGACACCGCGCTGCGAGAGCACGAGGACATCTTCAAGGAGTACTTCGGCTCGGTGATCCCCGTCGGCGACAACAAGTTCGCGGCGCTGAACACCTCTGTCTGGTCGGGTGGCTCGTTCATCTACGTCCCGCCGGGGGTTCACGTCGACATCCCGCTGCAGGCCTACTTCCGGATCAACACCGAGAACATGGGCCAGTTCGAGCGGACGCTGATCATCGTCGACGAGGGTGCCTACGTGCACTACGTCGAGGGCTGCACCGCCCCGATCTACAGCTC
>JANLYC010000011.1:0-6062 GCA_031365435.1 Nocardioidaceae bacterium | reverse complement strand
GCAACCCGACGTCCTCGACCTGCGGCGAGACTAGTGCGTGTCGGCCGTCGCGGCAGCAGGGTGTGACGTGCCGCGCAGCCTATCTGCTGCACCGACGCGGCTGAGCGGCGACCGTTGACGTCCGGCCGGAGTCAACCGGCGTACTCCCGACGATCGCGTGACGGTGGAGTCAGTCGCCTGAAAGCGTGCGGAGCCGCTCGAGCCGCTCGCTTTCGTTGTCGACCATCCAGTCGTCCTCGGACAGCAGCTCGTGCGCCCGGGAGAAGTACGTCGCAGCCGCGTCCTCACGTCCGAGGGCCATGAGGTTCTCACCCAGCTCTTCGTAGACGTAGCCGTCGTCGGAGCCGGCTGAGCCGGCCGCGAGCATCTCCTGGATCTCCAGCGCTTCGCTGTAACGTTCGAGGGACCGGAGGCAGCGGCCGACGCACCAGCGGGCGATAGCGATCTCGCGTCTCGAGCCCTGGTGCTCGCGAATCTCGAGAGCGCGGCGGAAGATGGCGAGCGCCTCCTCGTAGGCGCCTGCGTCGTGCCGGTTCCAGCCCTGGTTGTTGAGCAAGGATCCCAACCAGCGTTGCGCCTCGGGGTCGTCGGACTTCTCGGCGATCGAGATCGCTCGCGCGTTGACCGCTTCCGCCGCGGCCGGGCCGTCGATGCCGCCGATGACGATGGCGCTCATGTGGAGGGCGTCCACGGCGAGTCCGGCCAGGCCGGCAGCCGTGGCCTCGTCATACGCCGCGTCGAAGTGCGGGCGGGCTACTTCGGCTGATCCGCTGGAGTTGAGGATCCGGCCCCGTTCGATCTCCAGGCGGGCCAGGACGTGATGGCGCTGCTGCTCGTCGAGGTCGTCGCCGGCGGCGTCGAGCTCGCGGCGTACTTCCTCGAGGAGGGCAGTGGCGTCGGTGAAGTTGCTTCGCAGGCCGAGCGTGCGGGCCATCTGGGTGCGCAGGACGAGGTTCGCGGCGCTGCCCGCGGCGGCGCCTTCGCTGGCCGTGCGGAAGGCGTCGTAGGACGCCTGGGGGTCCTCGAACTGCCACGTCTGCGTGACGTACCGCTCGAGCTCCCGGGAATCCATCCGCCGCCACCTCCGTCCCTTGGTGCGCCTAAGTCTGCAAGGCAAACCCCGGGTCAGCAAGGGACGTTTGCCTAGTTCACAAGCCACCTGGCTTGTGAACTAGGCAAACGCGGACGGCCAGCGGGGTTACGGCGTGCCGAAGACCTCCAGTTCGGCGAAGTCCATGAACGTGCAGCCGCCGTACGGGCCATTCGGACAGTTGGTGGCGAAGTCCGGCACCTGCGGGCTGTTGAGCGTCAGCCGCACGTACTGGACGTTCGCGACCGCCTGGCTCGCGGACAGGTTCGTGAACTGGACCCGGGGCAGCCAATTGGCTTCCCCGTTGACGTCGACGACCGTCGTCCACGGACCACTGGCGGCCGGGGCCACCTCGATCGTGAAGTCACCCGTGGACGAGCTGCCGGGGTCGCCACAGCCCGACGTCGGGTCCACCTTGAAGGCCGAGCCGGCCCCGGATCCGGTCGAGATGTCGACCGGCTGCGGCAGCTGCACGACGAGTTCCTTGGGAATGATGGTGCCCGTCGGGTCTGCGTTGTCGTTGCCCGTCGAGCTCCCCCAGACCTGCCCTTGGCTCAGGTCGAGCGCCCCGGCAGGACCACAACCGAAGTCGCTGTAGTCCGGTCCGGTGAAGTCGTAGACCTGTGCTCCGGCGGGTACTGCGGCCCAGTCACGGCGGGTCGAGAAGTCCTTCCGGGTGAAGGTCCCCCGCACCCAGACCTTCTTGACGATCTGCTCGTATCCGCCGCCGGACACGACGACCTTCTGGTAGCGACCGGGTCGGACGTTGTCGATCTGGTAGATCCCGTTCGCGTTCGTCGTGTCGGTGTAGCCGGGGTGGCCGGTGATCGTCACGCGAACACCTGGGACCGGGTCTCCGGTGAATCGGTCGGTGACGAAGCCGGCCAGCGTGCCCACACCGCGAGACGGCGCCGGCGGCGTGTGGAAGTCCTCGGCCGGTTGGGTGTCGGTGGCGTCAATGGTGCCCGCGTACCAGCCCATGCCACGCTGGGCGAAGATCCGCCACAGAGCGTTGGTGTGCTTGCTCTGGTAGACCACGCGGTCGGCCTCGATGATGGCGTTGCGCATGTCGAGCATGGTCGGGTCGTTTGCCGACAGCTCCATGCCGCGAGTGGTCAGCATGTCGGTGACACGGTGACCGAGCGTCTCACGCACCTGCCACAGGGTCTGTGCCCAGACCTCACCGCTGGAGTGCACCTCAGGCGAGCCGCCGATGGCCGGGAAGTCGCCGTAGGTGTATCCCCCACGCTTGCCGGTGATCGGGTCGGTGCAGTTCCCCGCCCTCGAATGGACCTTGCAGTCCATGGCCATCGTGCGGAACGGGAACTTGTTGGCCAGCGTGTACTTGCCTTCGAGGATCTGTCCGTCCTTGGCGGTGCTGTCACGCTGCAGACCCCTGGCGACGAGGTAGTCCATCGCGTAGTAGTCGCTCCACGCCTCGCCCATGGCGCCGGCCTGGATCGAGTTGAGCGTCGAGTTGCCCTGGGCGTCCGTGACCAGACGGTTGGACAGACCATGGGTGTACTCGTGGTACAGGATGCTCGCGTCGAACGCGCCGCTCATCGGAAGGTACGGCTCGATCGTGTTCGGCGTGTGCGGCTGGTGCCACAGGTACATCTGCATCGTCGGGGCGATGCCGTCCGGCGGTGTCGACATGTTGGCGTTGTCGATGTGGTTGAAGTCCGGCAGACCGTGGTCAGTGGACGCACCGTCGAGTGCGTTGAGCAGGACCGGGTCACCGTCGGCGTTCTCGAAGTTGCCCGCCTTTGCCGTGAAGCCGATCGGGGCCTTCTCGAGGTAGTCGTGGAACGTGTTGGCCAGGTAGAAGGCGTTGGTGACGTCGGCGTTCTTGTTGACCTTCCAGGAACCCGCCTTGTTGGGGTTCCAGGTGCACACGTAGTTCTTGCTGCACAGCTTGTTGCTGTGGAACGCGTGCAGCTTGAACTGCGGGTGCTTGTTGTTTCCCGGGACCGGCGTCTTCTCACGGTCCTGGACGAGGTTGTCGTCGTTGATGTCAGCCCAGGCCGAGACGTTCGCTCCGTGCAGCCACTTGGCGCCGCGGACCACCCAGCCCTTCTTGATGAAGTTGGTGATCTTCGCGTGGCCACCGCGGGCGGCGCCGGGATAGTAGTCGTAGACCCGACCGTCGCCTCGGTCATTGCTCACGAGGTCACGCCGGTAGAGCACGGCGCCCGTACGCGCATCCAGCACGTGGGCGTAGGCGAGGCCGTCGCCCGACTGCGTGTAGGTCGACCAACCCAGCCGTACGCCGGACGGCGTCACGAACCAGACCGGCGCGACGCGATCCCCGTTGGACCACAGCGTGGCACCTTGGCTACCAGCGGCGGAACGTGCGGTGGCAGGTGCTGCCGCGGCACCGACGTCCTTGGCCGCTGCCGCCCTGGCGCCGGCCGCGGACAGCAGCGGGCTCTTGGCGGCCGTGGCGGTCAGACCGGACAGGCCCGAGACGGGGGAGCCCTGGAGGGCGATCAGCTGGCCGTTCCTGGCTACGTGCGCCTTCAGCCCGTTGCCGAAGACCGTGATGCCGCCGCTGGACTGGGTCCAGGAGAGGTGGTGGATACCGGCCACGTCCGTGTAGGCGCGGCGCAGGTGGAACGTGCTGAGGTCGGCTCTGCGCAGACCGAGGTCGGCCAGGTGCTGGCGCACGTAGGTCATGGTGATCGTCCGCGCGCTCGCGCGACTGGGCCCGGTGAGGTAACGGTCCAGAGAGCTGAGATCGGCGGGGGTCCCGGTCAGGGGGTCGATGTCGATGATCGCCGAAGGGCCGAGGGCGGCACGCAGCGCGGAGAGATGCGCCGGCTTGGTGCCCTTGAGCGCCTTCTCGGCAGACGCGATGGTGCTGGGTGCTGCGACAGCGCGCGCGTCGTAGAAGCCCATGCGGTCGCGTACGTTGCCGGCCTTCATGACCGGAGACTTGGCGGCGGCGTTGTCCCTGGCCGCGGCAGACGCGGGAACGGCGTTGCCGTTCGGCAGCGCCGTGAGCGTCAGTCCGGCGACGGCGACCGCCGCCAGGGCTGAAACGGCGCCTCGCCGTAGCGGGGTGATGGATGCAGGCACGTGAATGTCCTCCAGTGACCTCGACGGGGAAGGGGGAAAGCCCCCGAAAGGGGAGGCTACGTCTTTTTGTGAGCGACGTCACCCCCTGCGACCATGTTGAGCCTAAGAGTCGCGAACCTCGGCCTGTCGTGGGTGGCCGCCTCCGACGCGGCGCGACAAAACCGACGCTGTCCACCGAATACGGCGGAGGGCATCCTCGAGGTCGGGCTGTTCGTCGGAGGCGAACGTCACCGCCACCGATGCGATCGGGTGTCCGCTGTGATCGGTCACCGGCACCGCAAGCGAGGAGAAACCGGGCGTCACATCGTCCTGCTCGGTCGCGTAACCGCGCTGCCTGGTCTCGGCGAGCACCGACGTCAGGGCGGTCAGGCTGCTCGGTCCCGTCCCATGTCGCGACACGAACGCAGTCCGGTCGGGGAAGAGCGCGCGGACCTGGGCGGCAGGCAGGGCCGCGAGGATCGCCCGTCCGCTCGCGGTGATGTGGGCCGGGAGCCGGACGCCCACGTCGCTGACCAGCACGGGACGCCGGGCAGCGCGCTCCTCCAGCACGTAGAACACGTCCCGGCCGTGCAGCACCGCGAGGTGCCCGGACTGCCCGAGGGAGTCCACCAGCTCGGCCAGCGGTCGACGGGCGATGCGTTGCAACGGCGCCTGGCGCGAATAGCCAGTGCCGACCTCGAACGCGGCGACGCCGAGCGCGTACCGGTGCTCGTCCTCCACGTGGGTCACGAAACCCTCGGCGATCATGGCGTTGACGAGGTGGTAGGTCGAGGACCGCGGCGCCCCGACCGCGGCGGCGATGCGCTCGAGGGGAACGGGTTCCGGCTGGCCGGCCAGGAAGCGGAGGACCCGGAGCGCTCGCGTCGCGGCAGGGACCTGGGCAGGCATGACTCGACTGTAATGCCCCTGTCTCGGATTTCAGATTGTATGCCGGCCGGCCCTCTGGCCGGACGAGCCTGACCCGGGTGGAATGTGGTCATGACCTCACCTGTGCTCGTCGGCGTCGGGCCGCTGTCAGTCGACGACGTCATCGCGGTCGCTCGCGCCCACGCCCGCGTCGAGCTCGCCGAGGATGCCCGCAAGGCCCTCGCGGCCGCCCGGTCGGCGGTCGACGACCTCGCTGCAGCCCCGACCCCGGCCTACGGCATCTCGACCGGATTCGGTGCCCTGGCGACACGGCACATCCCGACCGCGATGCGCACCCAGCTCCAGAAGTCACTCGTGCGTTCGCACGCAGCCGGTTCGGGCCCCGCGGTCGAGACCGACGTCGTTCGTGCCCTGATGGTGCTCCGGCTGTCGACGCTGGCCACGGGCCATACGGGAATCAGGCTCGAGACCGCCGAGACGCTCGCCGCCCTGCTCAACCACGACATCACGCCGCTGGTGCACGAGTACGGGAGCCTCGGCTGCTCCGGTGACCTGGCCCCGCTGTCGCACTGCGCGCTCGTGCTGATGGGCGAGGGAGAGGTCATCGACGAGCACGGGGTACGCCGCCCGGCCGCCGAGGCGCTCGCCGAGGCCGGGATCACGCCCGTCGAGCTGCAGGCCAAGGAGGGCCTGGCCCTCATCAACGGCACCGACGGGATGCTCGGCATGCTCGTCCTTGCGATCCACGACCTGCGAGAGCTGCTGAAGGTGGCCGACATCGGGGCGGCGATGTCGGTCGAGGGTCTGCTGGCCACCGACCGCGTCTTCGCGGCCGACTTGCAGGCGCTGCGTCCGCACCCTGGCCAAGCGGTCTCGGCCGCCAACCTGCGCGACCTGCTGGCCGGCTCCGGCGTGGTCGAGAGCCACACGGCCCCGACTGCAACCGCGTGCAGGACGCCTACTCGCTGCGCTGCTCCCCACAGGTGCTGGGCGCTGCCCGCGACACCGTCGACCACGCGGCCACCGT
>JANLYC010000633.1:0-15109 GCA_031365435.1 Nocardioidaceae bacterium | reverse complement strand
TGGCCGGCCCACCCGCGGTCGCACGCCTGCACTTGCCCGCAATTCGCGGCAGCAGGAGGTTAGGGGGGCGGGTCCGACACGGCGAAGGGCTTCTCCGGCCAGTAGGCCCACTCCTCGAAATGCTCGACGCGACCGTCATCGGCGAAGCGGAGCACCCAGAGGTCGAGATACTCCTGGTGGACCGGGTCGCCGTACTCGACCTTGACATGCACCACGGCGTCGACCCCCTCGACAGCGACCACTCGAGCCGCCATCGTGAAGACCGGCCCCTCCTCGTCGTCGACCCAGAACTCCTTGATCGCCTGTTGCCCGACCAGCGGACGGTCGTAGGGCGAGCGGAGATAGGTGGCCGAGGGAGTGAAGAGCCGCTCCATGGCGTCGGTGTGCTGAGCTCGCCAGGCGTGCTCATACGCCTCGACCCAGAGCATCACGTCGTCGCGCGTCATGACCGGCATCCTGTCAGCCGCTCTCCCGACCGGGGCGTGGCAAGGCTCGGCCCGGCCGGTGGTGCGGCTCCTGCACCTGTTCGAGATGGAGCGTCTGGCCGTTCCAACGGTCGCGCAGCCAGCGGTCATGGCTGGCGACCACAACGGTGCCCGGTGACCGGCCGAGCGCGTCCTCGAGCTCCGCGGCCAGGACGAGCGAGATGTGGTTGGTGGGTTCGTCGAGCAACAGCACGTCCGGTTGTCCGGCCACGAGGATCGCCAGCGCGAGACGCCGCTGCTGGCCGACGCTGAGCCGACCGACCGGTCGTGCCAGGTCGCGCGGGTGCAGGAGCCCGAGCTCGCCGAGGGGGACCGGTGAGCCGGTCGCGTCGTCGTAGACCTGGTTGGGGGTCCGTTCGGGCCGTGGGAACACGACGTCCTGCTCGAGTCTCCCCACCCGGCGCGCCGTGACGACGACCTGCCCTGCGTCCGGGGTCATGGTTCCGGCGAGTACGGCGAGCAGGGTCGACTTGCCGGATCCATTCGCCCCGGTCACGAGCAGGTGGTCTCCCGTCATGACGTCGAGACGATCGAGTGCCAGCCGGCCGTCGACGCGCAGGCCGCGCACGAAGATGGCCTGACCAACCGAGGACTGGTGACCAGTCAGCGCACCCGAGAAGCTGAGCGGCGGTGGTGGCTTCGGGATGAGGTCGCGCTCGATCGCCGCGATCCGCTGCTCGGTGTTGCGTACGCGGCGACTGACGGTGGCGGCGACGTTGCTGCCCTTGAAGTGGTAGATGTACTTGTCGTTGTCCCTCGGCGCACGGTTGTGTGCGACCTGCCGAGCCGTGCTGCGGGTTGCGGCCCGCAGGTCGTCGAGCTGGTCCCGTTGGTCGAGAAATGCCCGCTCCCACCGCTGCCGCGCCCGCTGCTTGTGCACGAGGTAGTCGCTGAAACCACCTGTGAACCGGTTCCCGCCCGCGCCGTCGACGCCGAAGTGGTTCGCGTCGAGGTCGACGATCACGGTGCAGACGCGGTCGAGGAACACCCTGTCGTGGCTTGCGATCACGACGACTCCCGGTGTGGTCACGAGGAACGACTCGAGGAACTCGATCGCCTCATCGTCGAGGTGGTTGGTCGGTTCGTCGAGAATGATGCAGTCGGGCTGCCGGACCACCAGAGCAGCCAGCGCCAGCCGCGTCCGCTGACCGCCCGACATCGCCGCCACCGCCCGGTCGCGCTCGATGTCACCGATGCCGAGCCGTGCCCGCGCCACGCCCGCCCGGCGGTCGGCATCCCAGGCGTCATGACGCTGCGCCCATTCCAGGGTGGTGGCGTACTCGTCGGCGACCTGTCCCGCTCCGGGGCCGGTCATGCGCTCGGCGAGAGACTCGAGGCGACGTACCGCTTCGTGAAGGGGAGCCAACACGTCGTCCAGGACCTCGGAGACGGTGGCGTCCGGGGCGAACTCCGGCTCCTGGGTGAGAAACCCGAGGTCGGCCGGAACGGCAAGGTCGCCGGAATCGGCGCTCTCAAGCCCCACGATGATCCGCAGCAGGGTCGATTTGCCGACGCCGTTCTCGCCGACGAGCCCGACGGGCTGACCGCGGTTGGCGAGCAGGTCGGCGCCATCGAGCACGGTGCGGTCGCCGTACGTCTTGGAGACGTCGGTGGCAGCAAGAAAGGAAAGACCAGGCATGGGACCCCCGGAACGTGACAGGGCGGCTCGCGGGGTTGGCCGCAGCGCGAGCAGGACGGAGGTCAGATCCACATGATGCGGCAAGTCTAGGCCTGGCTCGGGTGCCGGCGGCAAGTGGTTATCGTCGCTGTCGCCGGCGGCTGCGCGGGGCTTGGGGCGCTTAGGCCTGGCATCGCCGGGTACGACCATCTGGTCCAGCTCGTACCGACAGAGAGGTGCTGGCCATGCGCTCGCCTGCTCAGGAGCCTGAGCACCGCAGTCCGCTCGTCGTCGTGACGGGGGTCTCGGGGGTGGGCAAGACGACCGTGGCGGGGATACTGGCGGAACGTCTGGGGGTGGCGTTCGCCGACGCCGACGAGTTCCATCCGCCGGCGAACATCGACAAGATGTCCCACGGCATCGCGCTCGACGACGACGACCGGTGGCCGTGGCTCGACGCCATCGGGACCTGGTTGTCAGAACGGTCGGGGTCAGGTGCCGTGGTGACGTGTTCGGCCCTGCGGCGCGCGTACCGCGACGCCTTGCGCGCGCAAGCGCCGTCTGCCTGGTTCCTCTACCTCGAAGGGGACCCCGAGCTGGTTCGTGAGCGACTCACGCACCGACCGCATCACTTCATGCCGGCCGCACTGCTCGACTCGCAGCTGGCGACCCTCGAGCCGCCTGATGAGCACGAACGAGCAGTCGTCGAAGCCGCTGCACAGGCGCCCGAGGTCATCGTCGACGACTTCTTGCGCACTCTGTCCCTACGCACCGGAGACGAACGCGACTGATTCCCCTGACCTGTTGAAGTCGTGGTTGATCATGGAGACGGTTGTCTCGGTCACCGGCCTGGTGCTCGTGCTGGCTCTGGGCCTGCTCATCTAGGCGGAGGCGCTGCCTCCAGCTGGATCCGGACGACCGGGCCGCCGTCGAGGTCCGGGACGCGCGGCCACCGCTCGCGATAGGTGGTGAGGGCCCGGTCGTAACTGTCGCTGCCAGGCTCGAGCAGCCGGCCGCTACCGGGCCCCCACCTGCCGTCCAGCAAGACCCGGACGGGGGAGGCCCGCCGCAGGTTGCGCCACCAGCGTTTCCGTCCGGGGTTGCCGGGCACCACGACCAGACCTGCGTCATCGGCTGCGTACATGGTCGGGAGCGCGATCGTCCTCCCGGTGACCACTCCGCGCAGCTGGAGACCCAGCAGGTTCCGGTCGAGCAGGCCGTGCACAGGGGAGGCCAGTACGGCAAGCACGAAGCGATCGTGCACGGGGAGCCCGGTCAGTGACGGCAGGAACCAGCCTGTGACCAGGCCCAGCGCCGCGCCCGCGGCCAGGCCGGTGACGGTGCCCAACGCGATCACGGCCAGCGGGGCCCAGCCCGCGCCGGGGGTGGTCGCGCCGACGAAGATGATAGGCATGGCGACTGCCCAGGCGGACACGTTGGCCGTGACCCAGCGCCGCGGATGAGCCACCTGGCCTCGGAACACCAACGCCTGTGCGCCCCCGAGAACCCCGCCCATCGTCATACCGAGCGCCACGGCTCCTGCCAGCACGAGCCCGAACGCCGGTTCATCGCCCCCTTCTCCGGCGAGAACGCTCGGCGCGGATGCGGCGGCCCAGCCCAGGCCGGCTACCAGGACCGTTGCGTACGCCCAGAGCCGGCGCCGACGGCGGGTCAGCAAGGATGACAGCCCCCGGGACTGGGCGACCCCGAGCGCCACCCCTTCGACGACGCCACCGGCGACGACGATGACCAGAGCGACGACGACGTGAGAACGGTCTGCGAGCGGTTGTGCGGCCTTTGCCGCTGCCGCCGCTGCAGTCATGCCCACTGCCTCGGCAGCGGAGCACAGAGCAATCCAACGCCAGAGCGACGGGGCGGCACGCAGGTCAGCGCGTCGATCCCCGGTCGTGGGCGCGCGGTCCCGAAGCCGGTGTGTCATGACGTCTCATCTCCAGTCTCAAGCCTTCGGTCAGGTCCTGGCTCTGGACAGAGGCCAAGGTCAGGTGGGTGGCAGCCGAAGGTCTCTCGAGTCCCCGCCTGCCTGGTGCGGGGGGGGGGGGGGCAGCAGCCGCAGGTCAGGTGGCGTCGGTCGATAACCTCGTCGAGTGATCGGAACCGATGCCGCGCAGCTCAACGCCCGCCGAGCGTCGTACGCCGACGATCTGCCCGACGACGAGCTCGAGTTCCAGCGACGCTACGGACCGTGGGCGGCGTTCACCCCCCAACAGGCAAAGCCGGTCTTCGACGCGACCGGGCTCGAGTGGTGGGTCGCGGGTGGCTGGGCCATCGAGGCGTTCACCGGGGTCGCGCGTCCGCACGGGGACATCGACGTCTCGCTGTGGCGTCGCGACGTGCCTGAGCTGGTGCGTGTCTTTGACGGTACGTACGACGTCTGGGCGGCCGGTGGCGGCCTGACTCCGCTGTTCGGTGACGACGTGGTGATGCCCGGGACGGCGGACCAGGTCTGGATCCGTGAGCACGCCTTGGCGCCGTGGGTCGCCGACTGCGTCGTGAACCCTGACCGGGACGGACGCTGGGTGAACCGCCGCGAGCAGTCGTGGGACGCGCCGCTCAGTGAGATCACCTTCAGCAAGGACGGCATCCGCTATCTCAATCCGGAGCTTGCGCTCGCGTACAAGGCGAAGCTCGACCGGCCGAAGGACCGGGCCGATCTCGAAGCTGCCCTGCCCTTGCTGGATGCCACCCGGCGCACGTGGCTGCGCGACTTCCTCGCCCGAGTGCATCCGCGCCACGCCTGGCAGGAGCGACTCGGCGGGTCAGCCGGCTGACGCAGCGACACACGGCCGGCCCGCGGCCTGTTTCGTCCGGCCGGGAGAGTCCTCACCAACTCCTGACCTGAGGTTCGCCTCGCGAGGCCTTATCCTTGGAAACGCAATGAGTGCTCCCGACCAGGCCGTCGCCTACCTCGACCACGCCGCCACGACCCCCGTCTACCCCGAAGTCGTCGAGGCGATGGCGGAGCAGATGGTCCGGCTGGGCAATGCCTCCTCGCTGCACGGCTCGGGACGGGCAGCACGTCGCGTCGTCGAGGAGTCGCGGGAGTCGATCGCCGCTGCGCTGGGAGCCCGACCGTCCGAGGTCGTCTTCACGTCCGGGGGCACTGAGGCCGACAACCTGGCCATCAAAGGCTTCTACTGGGCGCGTCACCGCGAAGATCCGCGCCGCGTCCGAGTGCTGTCGACGACTATCGAGCACCACGCCGTGCTGGACCCGCTGGACTGGATGGCGGGCGCCGAGGGCGCCGAGGTCGAGCTCATGCCGGTCGATGCCGAGGGCAGGCTCGACCTGGCAGCCTTGGCAGCGTCCATCGAGCGCGACCCGGCGTCCGTCGCCCTGATCACGGTCATGTGGGCCAACAACGAGGTCGGAACTCTCCAGCCGATCGATGACGTCGTCGCCTTGGCGGCTGCGCACGGCATCCCGGTCCACACCGACGCGGTTCAGGCGATGGGCCAGGTCCCGCTGGACTTCGCGGCCAGCGGGGTCGACGCGATGACGGTGACGGGCCACAAGGTGGGTGGCCCGTTCGGTGTCGGCGTGCTGCTGCTTCGCAAGGAGGCGGAGCTCGTCAGTCTGCTCCACGGTGGGGGCCAGGAGCGCGATGTCCGGTCGGGCACGATCGACGCGCCCGCCATCGTCGGGTTCGCCCGGGCCACGGAGCTGGCGGTCAAGGGCCAGGCTGCGCGCGCCTTGCAGCTCACCGAGCTCCGGGACGACCTCGTACGCCGGCTGCTCGACGTCGTACCGGATGCCATCGTCAACGGACCACCGTCGGGGCAGCGACTGCCCGGAAACAGCCACATCTCCTTTCCCGGCTGCGAGGGTGACTCCTTGCTCATGCTGCTCGACGCCCAGGGCATCGAGTGCTCGACAGGATCGGCCTGTTCTGCCGGCGTGCCGCAGCCTTCGCACGTGCTGCTGGCGATGGGCCGATCCGAGGCCACCGCCCGAGCGTCGCTGCGGTTCTCGCTGGGGCACACGTCTGTCCCGGGCGACGTCGACCGGCTGATCGAGGCGCTTCCCCCCGCGGTCGAGCGGGCTCGTGCGGCCGGCATCGCCGCGGCCCCGGGCGATCGGCGATGAAGGTACTCGCCGCCATGTCGGGTGGCGTCGACTCAGCGGTCGCGGCAGCCCGAGCCGCCGAGGCAGGCCACGACGTCACCGGGATACACCTGGCGCTCTCGCGCAACCCGCGGTCGTACCGCAGTGGTGCTCGTGGCTGCTGCACCATCGAGGACTCCAACGACGCCCGTCGTGCGGCCGACGTCATCGGTATTCCCTTCTATGTCTGGGACCTGAGCGAGCGGTTCCACGAAGACGTGGTCGAGGACTTCATTTCGGAGTACGCCGCCGGGCGTACCCCCAACCCCTGCCTGCGCTGCAACGAGAAGATCAAGTTCGCCGCCGTGCTCGACCGGGCGACGGCTCTCGGGTTCGACGCGGTTGCCACCGGCCATTACGCCCGCCTCGAGACCGGCTCGGACGGTGTGATCGCGATGCACCGCGCGCTCGACCAGGGCAAGGACCAGTCCTACGTGCTCGGCGTGCTGACGCAGGATCAGCTCGCGCACTCGATGTTCCCGTTGGGCGACTCCACCAAGGAACGGGTGCGCGAAGAGGCCGGGCGGCGCGGGCTCGCAGTGGCGAAGAAGCCCGACAGCCACGACATCTGCTTCATCTCCGACGGTGACACGGCTGGTTGGCTGCGCGACAAGCTCGGTGCCGCGCCCGGCGAGATCGTCGACACGTCGGGTGAGGTGCTGGGCTCGCACGAAGGGACGTTCGGCTTCACGATCGGTCAGCGGAAGGGTCTGCGCCTCGGTGTGCCGGCCGCCGACGGCAAGCCGCGCTACGTCCTCGACATCGAACCGGTCTCCGGCCGCGTCACGGTGGGGGACCGCGACGGCTTGACCGTCGACCACATCGTCGCAATCAAGCCGCGGTGGTGTGGCTCTGTTCCGGTCGGCGACCTCACGTGCACAGTCCAGCTGCGCGCACACGGCGAGGAGTTCGCGGCGGTAGCGCGCCTCGTGGCCGACGGCGTGGAGTCGCTCGAGATCGAGCTCCACGAGGCCGCGAGCGGGATCGCACCCGGACAGGCTGCGGTCATCTACTCCGGAAGCCGCGTCGTCGGTAGTGCGACCATCGCTCGAGCCGGACGACGTACCGCGGTCTGATCCCTTGCCACCTGCCTGGAACCAGCAGGCAGAGCCGGGCGTCACAGACACATGAAAATCTCCAGCGCATCACTCGCCGGTGCTGCTGTCCTCGCGCTCGTCCTGACGTCGTGCGGCTCCGCCGCCGCGCCACGGACAGTGGTGGGCGAGAGCACGTCCACCCTCGCACCGTTGTCCCCGGACGCCATCGTCTGGCAGGTGGTCGACGGTGCTGGTTTCACGACCGTCGAGTACGCGCTGTCGGTCGAGCCGACGATCACGGTGTATGCCGACGGACGCGTCATCGTCCCCCGGCCGCAGGGCGAGGTCTTCGACCCGACGCCCGTGCAGATGCGCGAGGGAACACTGACCGCCCAGCAGGTCGAGGCTCTGCGCAGCGAGGCCGACTCCTCGGGCCTGTTCGACGGCGGCCACGTCGACTTCGGACAAGGCGCTGTCAGCGACGCCGGAACCACCATGGTCACCGCCGCCAACGCGAGCGGCGAAGAAGTGAGCGTGGCTGCCTATGCGCTCGGCTTCACAGGCGATGTGGGTGTGACGGCGGAGCAGCAACGCCTTCGTGCGGAGCTGAGCCGACTGGTCAAGAACTCGCTCGACCAGGTCCCCGACACGTCTCGGATGGACCCGACGCAGTTGGCCGTGCTGGGCTTCGACAGGGGCTCCTCCGGAGATCAGCCGCCCGCTGTCGCCTGGCCGGGGACGCCGCACACCAAGCTCTTCGCGAGACAGGGTGACCGACCCTGCGTCCTGCTACCGGCCGACGAGACCGCGGCCGTCTGGGCGGCCGCGCTGGACAATCCCGGCCTTCGCTGGCGCGACGCTGATGGGCCCTTCACTGCACTCGTGAAGATCGTGCTGCCGGGTACGCAGCCCTGCCCGGTCTGACGTCACTGCTCGGTACGCCTAGGGTCGACCTGTGACCAACCGCGCCACCGGGATCGGGTCGATGCCCGGAGACGACTACGCCGAGTCCGTGCAGATCGTCCTGGGGGAGGTCGGCGACCTGCCGTTCCTCCCCGAGCTGCCGGCCCGCGGAGTCCATGCCGGGATGACTGCGCGCGCTCTCGCCACGATCACCGAGCTCGGCGTCGACCTGCAGCCGGCGGGCTGGCGACTGACGGACGCATCGGGTCTCGACCACGGTCGGGCGGTCTCCCTGCTCAACCGGGACCTCGACACCGCCGAGGAGCTCAGACCGGCCAGGCTCGAGACGATCAAGGTGCAGGTCGCGGGCCCCTGGACGCTCGCGGCGACGGTCGAGCGCCCCCGTGGTGACAAGGTGCTCGGCGATCCCGGCGCCCGCCGGGACCTGGCGCAGGCGCTCGCCGAAGGGGTGCTCCGTCACGTGCAGGACGTACGCCGACGGCTGGCTCCGGACCGCGTCGTCCTGCAGCTTGACGAACCGGCCCTCCCGACCGTCCTCGCCGGTGGGGTTCCCACTGCCTCCGGATTCCACCGGCACCGCTCGATCGGCCCGGCCGAAGCAGCACAGGCGATCGACTGGGTGATCGAGGAGGTCAGTGCGTCCGGCGTCGAGACGGTCCTGCACTGCTGTGCTTCCGGCATCCCTTGGCGGATCCTGTCCCAGACCCGCCTCGACGCGGTGTCGTTCGACATGGCGCAGCTCGTGTCTGCCGATCTCGATGAGCTCGGTAGCTGGGTCGACTCCGGTCGGCAGGTGTGGCCCGGCGTCATACGGACGGAGCCGGCGGCGACGCTGCCGGCCGCGTCGGAGGCCACTCGTCAGGTGCTGGCGTGGTGGTCCGCCCTCGGCTTCACCGCCGCCGAGACGCTCCCGGCGACCACCCTCACGCCCGCGTGCGGGCTCGCCTCCGCTTCCACCGCTGGCGCCCGGGCTGCGCTCGCACTGGTCGCGGAGGTGGCCCGGAACCTGTCGGTCGAGCAGGGCAAGATGGAGCGATGAGCCCCTCCGACTCACGTCCCGCGGCCACGAGCAAGGCGACGGCCGACGTTGCGGCGGCACCCTCCGATGCGAGAGAGCGCCACGCGGCGTTGTCCGAGGTCGTCGAGGGCCATCGCCTGCGCTACCACACGCTCGATGCCCCGATCGTCAGCGATGGCGAGTACGACGAGCTCATCCGCCAGCTCAACGACCTCGAAGATGCCTATCCCGAGCTGCGGACACCCGACTCGCCCACCCAGAAGGTGGGTGGCCATGTGTCGACGCTGTTCACAGCCGTCGAGCACGCCGAGCGGATGATGAGCCTCGACAACGCGTTCACCGCCGACGACCTGGCGGCGTGGGCGGCCCGTCTCGAACGCGACGGTGCCACCGACGCCGAGTTCCTCCTCGAGCTCAAGGTCGACGGCGTGGCGATCAACCTGACGTACGAAAAGGGGCGGCTCGTGCGCGGCGCGACCCGCGGCGACGGTCGGGTCGGCGAGGACGTGACGCCCAACGTCCGCACGATCGCGGGCATCCCGCACCGGCTCACCCCCACAGATACCTATCCCGTGCCCGACTTCGTCGAGGTGCGCGGTGAGGTGTTCTTCCCCGTCGAGGCGTTCGAGGGGCTCAACGCCGCTCTGGTCGAGGCAGGCAAGCCGCCCTACTCCAACCCGCGCAACTCCGCGGCCGGCTCGTTGCGGCAGAAGGACCCGAAGGCGACGGCCGCGCGGCCGCTGCGGATGGTGTGCCACGGCCTCGGCAAGAGGGTGGGGTTCGAGCCGGTCCGGCAGTCCGAGTCGTATGCCGCGCTGAAGGCCTGGGGGTTGCCGACCAGTGACCGAGCGACCGTCGTCCCCGACATGGCCGGAGTGCAGAAGTTCATCGACCACTACGGCGAGCACCGCCACGACGTCGAGCACGAGATCGATGGCGTCGTCATCAAGGTCGACCAGGTGTCGTTGCAACGGCGCCTCGGGTCGACGTCGCGGGCGCCCCGCTGGGCGATCGCGTTCAAGTACCCGCCCGAGGAGGTCACGACCAAGCTGTTGGCGATCGAGGTCAATGTCGGCCGCACCGGACGGGTGACGCCGTTCGGGCGGATGCAGCCCGTGCGCGTAGCGGGGTCAACGGTCGAGTTCGCCACGTTGCACAACGCGTCGGAGGTCAGGCGCAAGGGCGTCCTCATCGGCGACACCGTGGTGCTGCGCAAGGCGGGTGATGTCATCCCCGAGATCGTCGGCCCCGTCGTCGACCTGCGCACGGGAGACGAGCAGGAGTTCGTGATGCCCGCGGACTGTCCCGTGTGCGGTACGACGCTCGCGCCGGCCAAGGAGGGCGACGCCGACATCCGTTGCCCCAACACGCGGTCGTGCCCGGCGCAGCTTCGTGAGCGGGTCTTCCATGTCGCCGGGCGCGGAGCGTTCGACATCGAGGTGCTCGGTTACGAAGCGGCGGTCGCGCTGCTCGATGCGGGGGTCATCCACGACGAGGGTGACCTGTTCTCGCTCGACGAGTCAACGCTGCAGGGGGTGCCGTTGTTCACCCGTGCACCGAAGAAGAGCGAAGGACCGGGTCGGGTCCTGTCCGCCAACGGCCAACGACTCGTCGACAACCTCGACCGCGCCAAGCAGCAGCCGCTGTGGCGGGTCCTGGTGGGGCTGTCCATCCGACACGTCGGGCCGACGGCCGCCCGCGCGTTGGCCGAGACTTTCGGGTCGATGGCCAAGATCCGCGAGCTCGCCACCGGTGGTCAGGCCGACGAGCTGGCTGCCGTCGACGGGGTCGGACCGACGATCGCTGAGTCTCTTGTCGAGTGGTTCGCGGTCGACTGGCATGCCGAGATCGTGCAGAAGTGGGCCGCGGCGGGCGTCACCATGGAAGACCAACGCGACGAGTCGATTCCACGCACGCTCGAGGGCCTGTCGATCGTCGTGACAGGGTCGTTGGAGGGCTGGTCGCGTGACCAGGCCAAGGAAGACATCGTGGGGCGAGGTGGCAAGGCGAGCTCGTCGGTCTCGAAGAAGACCGCGTTCGTCGTCGTGGGAGAAGCGCCTGGGTCCAAGTACGACAAGGCCGTCGAGCTCAAGGTGCCGGTTCTCGACGAGGAGGGTTTCGCCGTACTGCTCGGTCAGGGACCGGACGCGGCACGCGAGATCGCGCAGGTCGGCGAGACGTGAGCCCGGTGGAGCCTCCCGATCCCCTCGACGAGCCGAGAGAGGTCGGTGGCGACGTGCCCGACGGGGTCGACCCCGCCGGCGTCCCGACATCACGCAGCGAACACCAGGCGTTCGTGCTCACTGCCGCCATCCTCGTGGCTCTGCTGGCGCTGATCTTCACGCTGTCGTGGATCGTCTACCACCAGCTCAACCCCGACCCACCACCCGTCGGCAAGTCCTCGCGGACGCAGCCGCCCGGCTGACCCCGTGTCATCGGTGGCGCCCTAGGATTGGGGGATGCCCGACGCCGAATCCATGCCGACGCTCAGCCGTGAGCAGGTGGCCCATCTCGCCCACCTCGCCCGCATCGATCTTTCTGACGCCGAGCTCGACCACCTGGCGCCTCAGCTCGCAGTGATCCTCGAGTCCGTCAACGAGATCCGCGGCGTTGCTGCCGACGACATCCCGCCGTCCTCGCACGCCCTCCCGTTGACCAATGTCTTCCGCCGTGACGAGAACGCCCCCTGCCTGTCGCCGGAGGACGCGCTTGCCGGCGCGCCAGCGGTCGAGCAGCAGCGGTTCAGCGTCCCCCGCATCCTGGGTGAGGAAGCATGAGTGATCCGACCCGGCTGCCCGCGGCTGACCTCGCAGCAGCGCTGCGCAACGGCGATCTCTCGTCGGTCGAGGCGACGCAGGCGCACCTGGACCGCATCGCTGCGGTCGATACCGCCGTGCACGCCTTCCTGCAGGTCGACAGCCGAGGGGCGCTGGCGCAGGCCAGGGCTGCTGACGAGCGGCGCGCGCGCGGCGACGATGTGCCCGCGCTGCTCGGCGTTCCGATCGCCGTCAAGGACGTCGTCACCACCAAGGGACTGCAGACCACGGCGGGCTCGCGCATCCTCGAGGGCTGGGTACCGCCGTACGACGCGACCCTGGTCACGCGGCTGCGCGCGGCGGGAATGCCGATCCTCGGCAAGACCAACATGGACGAGTTCGCCATGGGCAGCTCCACCGAACACAGCGGCTACGGTCCCACCCACAACCCCTGGGATCTCGATCGCATCCCCGGGGGCTCGGGCGGTGGCTCGTCCGCTGCGGTGACGTGCTTCGAGGCGCCGCTGGCGATCGGCACCGACACCGGCGGCTCGATCCGGCAGCCCGGCGCGGTCACGGGAACCGTC
Source organism: Nocardioidaceae bacterium (assembly GCA_031365435.1). Classification (GTDB taxonomy): domain Bacteria; phylum Actinomycetota; class Actinomycetes; order Propionibacteriales; family Nocardioidaceae; genus JANLYC01. The sequence continues at coordinate 2,562 of JANLYC010000633.1, read as the reverse complement.
GGGGTCAAACCGACCTATGGAGGGGTCTCGCGCTACGGCCTGATCGCTTTGGCGAGCAGCCTGGACCAGGCGGGGCCGGTCACGCGCTCCGTTCTCGACGCCGGACTGCTGCACGACGTGATTGCCGGCCACGATCCGATGGACTCCACCAGCATCGACAAGCAGTGGCCGTCGATGGCCGACGCGGCGCGACACGGCGACATCGCCGGAATGCGTGTCGGCATCGTCAAGGAGCTGGGGGGCGAGGGTTACCAGCGCGGCGTCCGCGCGCGGTTCGATGAGGGGGTCGAGCTGCTGACCAAGGCGGGTGCCGATGTCGTCGAGGTCTCCTGTCCGCACTTCGTCTACGCCCTGGCGGCGTACTACCTGATCCTGCCGGCTGAGGCCAGCAGCAACCTCGCGAAGTTCGATGCCATGAGGTACGGCCTTCGGGTGCTGCCGGACGGCGTCGCAGACCCGTCGGCGGAACAGGTGATGGAGGCGACTCGCGAGGCCGGGTTCGGGGACGAGGTCAAGCGCCGGATCATCCTGGGCACGTACGCCCTGTCGAGCGGCTACTACGACGCGTACTACGGCCAGGCGCAGAAGGTCCGCACACTCATCTCGCGGGACTTCGCCGCCGCCTTCGAACAGGTTGACGTGCTCGTGTCACCGACGGCACCGACGACGGCGTTCAAGATCGGTGAGAAGCTCGACGACCCGTTGGCGATGTATCTCAACGACATCGCCACGATCCCTGCCAACCTCTCGGGTGTGCCCGGCATGTCCGTGCCGAGTGGTCTGGCCGACGAGGACGGCCTCCCGACCGGTCTGCAGATCCTGGCACCGGCCCTGCACGACGATCGGCTGTATCGCGTCGGGGCCGTGCTCGAGGCGCTGCTTCACGAACAGTGGGGCGGGTCCCTGCTCGACCGGGCTCCCGAGCTGGAGGTGTCGGCATGACCACGGCAGCCACGACGACCACGACGACCGACCTCGTGCCATACGACGAGGCGGTGAGCCGCTATGACCCGGTGCTCGGGCTGGAGGTCCACGTCGAGCTCAACACCGCATCGAAGATGTTCTGCGGGTGCCCGACCGAGTTCGGTGCCGAGCCCAACACCCAGACCTGCCCGGTCTGCCTCGGCCTGCCAGGCGCGCTGCCGGCATTGAACGCCAAGGCCGTCGAGTCGGCGATCAGGATCGGGCTGGCACTCAATTGCGAGATCGCCGAGTGGTGTCGTTTCGCGCGCAAGAACTACTTCTACCCGGACATGCCGAAGAACTTCCAGACGTCGCAGTACGACGAGCCGATCGCCTTCAACGGCTGGACCGACGTCGACGTGGACGGTGAGACGGTGCGGATCGAGATCGAGCGCGCCCACATGGAGGAAGACACCGGCAAGTCGTTGCATGTCGGCGGCGCCACAGGGCGCATCCACGGGGCCGATCACTCGTTGGTCGACTACAACCGCGCCGGCATACCCCTGATCGAGATCGTGACCAAGCCGATCGAGGGGACAGGCGCGAACGCCCCGGCCGTCGCCCGTGCCTACGTCTCGCATCTGCGTGAGCTCGTGCGAGGGCTCGGCGTGTCGGACGTCCGGATGGACCAGGGCTCGCTGCGTTGCGACGTCAACCTGTCGCTGCGTCCGGACCCGTCGGCCGCGTTCGGCACGAGGAGCGAGACCAAGAACGTCAACTCGCTGCGCTCGGTCGAGCGCGCAGTGCGCCATGAGGTGTCCCGGCAGGCCGGTCGGCTCGACGCGGGAGAGCGCGTGGTCCAGGAGACCCGGCACTGGCACGAAGACGCCGGCACAACCACGTCGGGTCGCAGCAAGGAAGAGGCCGAGGACTATCGCTACTTCCCTGAACCCGACCTGGTGCCGATCGCCCCGTCTCGGGAGTGGGTGGGCGAGCTCCGGTCCGAGCTGCCCGAGCCTCCGGCGGAACGACGGGCACGTCGGCAGGCCGAGTGGGGCTTCTCAGATCTTCAGATGCGCGACGTCATGGGCGCCGGGGCGCTGTCGCTGATCGCGCAGACGGTCGAGTCGGGCGCGAGCCCGGCTGCGGCCAGCAAGTGGTGGCTCTCGGAGCTCGCGCGTCGAGCCAACGACGCCGGACTGACGCTCGACGAGCTGACGATCACCCCAGCCCAGGTGGCCGGCGTACAGGCCTTGGTGGACGCGGGGAGGGTCAACGACAAGCTGGCGCGTCAGGTTCTCGACGGCGTGCTGGCGGGGGAGGGCGAGCCGGACCAGGTCGCCACCAGCCGAGGGTTGGAGGTCGTGTCCGACGAGGGCGCCCTGTCCGCCGCGGTCGACAAGGTGATCGCCGAGAACCCTGACGTTGCGGCGAAGATCCGCGACGGCAAGGTGGCCGCAGCGGGCGCCTTGATCGGTGCGGTGATGAAGGACATGCGCGGCCAGGCCGATGCGGGACGCGTCCGCGAGCTCATCCTCGCCAAGCTCACTTGAGGGAGATCCGTAGGATCCGGTCGTCCTCGGAGGCGGGGTCGCCACGGCCGTCACGGTTGCTGGTGCCGAGCCAGAGAGAGCCGTCCGGGGCGGTGGTCACGCTGCG
>JANLYC010000613.1:0-1879 GCA_031365435.1 Nocardioidaceae bacterium | reverse complement strand
GACCACACCACGGTCATGCACGCCGACCGCAAGATCCGCCAACTGATGGCCGAGCGGCGCAGCGTGTACAACCAGGTCCGTGAACTGACCAACCGCATCAAGCAGCAGGCCCGCCAGCAGTGAGGTCTGCGTGAGCTCCTGGCGCGAAGGGCTGGCCCGGCACCTGGCTCCCGGCGCTCCGCACAACCTGGGGACAAGCCTGTGGACTGACCGCGAGAGCAAGCACTTGCGCTGTGGACGCATGTGGACACCGCCGAATGACATCGCTGTATGTCCACGTCCAGCACCCGTAGCCGCTCCACTGTCCACAGGTTCAGACCTGAGGAATACCGGCTCTGACCAGCAGCGACAGCAGTTGTCCACAGTATCCACCGGTGCTACGAACCTGACGGGAGAGTTAGATGAATGACCACTCCTCCAACGGGTTGCGGACGGCCAGGTGGGGAAAACTTGTCATCTCTTCCCCCCAACGGTCCCCAAGTACTCACCGGCATGGCAGGATTCAACCCCACCCCGCGCTGCTCGACCTGACGGATCGCGCCGGCGCTCGGGGCCCGATCACGTCCCGTACACGTCCCGGACGCGGCGAAGCCGACCGCTTCGACCACGTTGTCGAGGCAGGAGGCAACGCACCGTGAAGTTCCGCGTCGACCGAGACGTCCTCGCCGAGGCCGTCGCCTGGACAGCTCGTTCCATTCCCACGCGTCCTGGCACGTTGCCGCAGCTCTCGGGCATCCTGGTCCGCACCACCCAGCAGGGGCTGTCGCTCAGCGGCTTCGACTACGAGACGTCGGCCCAGGTCACCATCCCCGCCGACGTCGCTGACGAAGGTGAGGTCCTCGTCTCCGGCCGGTTGCTGGCCGACATCGCCCGCGCCTTGCCGGCCAAGCCGGTCGACGTCTCCCTCGACGGTGCCAAGCTGGCCGTGACGTGTGGCAGCTCCCGTTTCAGCCTGCAGACGATGCCGGTCGAGGACTATCCCGCCTTGCCCGAGATGCCTGAGGTCGCCGGCACGGTCGACGCCGAGACGTTCGCCGCCGCGGTCGCCCAGGCGGTGACCGCGGCAGGGCGGGACGACATGCTTCCCGTGCTGACCGGGGTCAAGCTCGAGATCGACGGCTCGACGCTTTCGCTGCTGGCGACCGACCGGTTCCGCCTCAGCCTGCGCGAGCTCGAGTGGAACCCCACCCAGCCCGACCTCAGCGTCAGTGCGCTGGTACCGGCCCGCGTCCTGTCCGACACGGCCAAGTCGCTGGCCGCGGGCACCCAGCTCACGATCGCGCTGTCCACCTCCGGGGGCGAGGGGCTGATCGGCTTCGAGTCGGAGGCGGCCGGTGGCCACCGGCGTACGACGACCCGGCTGATCGAGGGCGCCTTCCCCAACGTGCGCCAGCTCTTCCCGAGCACGGCCGACATCACGGCACAGGTCGACGTGGCGGCCCTCATCGACTCGGTCAAGCGGGTGTCTCTGGTCGCCGGCCGCAACACCCCCATTCGCCTCGGCTTCGCCGACGGCGTGGTCACCCTCGAAGCCGGTAACGGGGAGGAAGCACAGGCCTCGGAGTCCCTCGAGGCCAACCTCACGGGCGAGGACATCTCCATCGGTTTCAATCCGTCCTACCTCCTCGACGGGCTCGGCGCCATCGGCGGCTCCCACGTGCACGTGCTGATGACGCAGCCTGCCCGCCCGGCCGCGTTCGCCAGTCTGCCGGGGCCCGAGGCGCAACCAGACCTGGCGTTCCGCTACCTGCTGATGCCGCTGCGCATGCAGGGTTGACCCGAGAGAGACTGGACGCAGTACGGATCTGACAGGTCCCCCACGCCTCGGCACGGCCACTCTCGCCCTGCTCCGGAAAGGATGAACGTATGGACATCGGAC
>JANLYC010000601.1:0-12717 GCA_031365435.1 Nocardioidaceae bacterium | reverse complement strand
TCGACGGCCTCGACTGCACACGTGAGGAGATCGAGGCGGCACTCGCGGTCAAGCCCGACGAGTGGCGAGCAGAGCTTCCGCAGATCACCGAGTGGTTCGAGACGTTCGGTGACAAGCTCCCGACCGTGCTCTGGACAGAGCTCGACGGGCTGAAGGCCCGCCTCGGCTGACTCTCCGGCGAGCAGCAGTCACGCGACGCCCCGCACCAGGCTTGGTGCGGGGCGTCTGCATGGCGAGGGACCTGCGCTTCGTCAGCGGTGCAGCTGTCCGCGGATCGCGCCGCCCTGGTAGGCGTTCGTGTGGATGTTGAAGTAGAAGTTGCCGGGGTGGTTCTTGATCCGCTTGATGAGCTTCGACTTCACCGCGGTCGCGCAGTGCGCGCCGCCTGTGACTGCCGAGCTCAGATCGACGACCACTGGGCCGCTGACGCCACGGCCACCGCGGTGGATGTGCGCCCCGATCGGACGACCGATCCGCGACCACGTCGCGTTGACACAGACCTTGTGGGTCGCGGGACGGAGCCGGACCACGGCCCGGCCAGTTCCGTTGGGATCACCTGGGTCCGGCGCCTCCTGCGCCCCGGTCAGGCCGGCGACGAGTCTGGTGGCTGCTGCGGCCGTGACGCTCTGCTGGTGCGGACCGGACGCGGCCGCACCGGGTACGGCTCCAAGCCCCCAGGTCGTCGCGCCCAGTATCGAGACAACGGCGATGGCGCTTCTGACTCGTCGTTGTGATGCCGTTCTTGCTTGTGTCATGGCTCCTCCTCGGGGAGTGACTTGCCCTCCACGCTCGTCGTGGCAGCGCCCCGGGTCAACCTGTCCAAGAGGGCACCGTCATGCTCACCCGACCACCCGCACCGACGGGATTTCCGAGTCGTCGCGGTCATACCGGACTCAGTGCTTAGGCTGATCCGATGACCTCGTCCGCCCGGTTCCTGAGCGCTGCGCCGGTGACACGCGTGACGGCATACTTGCTCGCGCACCGGCCCCGCAGCTGGCGCCACGGCGTGCTGCTCGCCGTCGGTTACGTCGTCGGCTGGGCCGTGATCGCCGTTCCGGTCGCCTACGCATCGTTCCTGCACGCCGAGCGGCCCACGCTCATCGCCGGCCACGACGTGACGGTGTCCCCGACCCGCGACGGGTGGGCAACCTTCGACCTCGGTGCCTTCCTGCCCGACATGCGCTACCCGACCGATCACACGCTGGGCGTGCACATCGACGTCGGTGCCACCACCCTCGACAACTACGACACGATCATCAAGCGGTATGCCGTGCTGGCCAGTCAGCCGCAGGGCGAGGTCAGCAAGGTGACCGAGCTAGTGCACGACATGGCTTATGCGGCGGCGTTTCAGGGTGCTCTGATCGGACTGGCCGGTCCAGCCCTGTGGCTGCTCGTTGGCCGACGACGCCGCCGGGAGCTCGCACGAGCGCTGACCCCTCGGCACGCTGCCCTGGCCCTCGTGCTCGGCGCCATCGTCGTCGCTGTCTCTGCGTCGCGGCCCTTCGAAGACAGCCCCACGACCGCCTCGATCTCGGCGAGCAGTGGCTGGCAGCCGATCACCGCGTTCGTTCCCGAGGCCAACGTCACCGGCGAGGCCGCCCGGTTGCAGATCCAGGGCGGCCTGATCACCAGAGGCACCCAGCAGCTGATTGCCAGCGGTTTCGACACCTACCGCAAGAGCCTCACCTTCTACAGCGATCTCGCCGACCGTGCCCCTGCGCTCGCGGCCGAGCTGCACCAGCCGGGTGACGGCGAGGTCGTTGCGCTGCTCGTCTCGGACCGGCACGACAACGTGGGAATGGACACGGTCAGCCACGCCATCGGTACCGCCGGCGGCGCGACTGTCCTGTTCGATGCCGGAGACGACACCTCCGCGGGTCAGCCGTGGGAGGCGTTCAGTCTCGACTCCGTCAGCAAGGTGTTCGACGACTACGACGCTCGGTACGGTGTCGCCGGCAACCACGACAACGGGGCGTTCGCCGGCGACTACCTGGCGGCCCATGGCTTCGTGATGCTGACCGGCGATCCCGTCAAGGGCGTCGCGAACATCAGGCTGCTGGGTGCCCCGGACCCACGCAGCAGCGGACTGGGCAGCGGGATCCGGCCCACCGCGGTGCCGTTCGACGAGCAGGCGACCGAGCTCGCCGATGCGGCCTGCGCAGCCGACGCGGCCGGGCAGCGGGTGAGCACCCTGCTCGTCCACGATCGATACCTCGGTGCCCAGACGCTCGAGCGGGGGTGCGTGGACCTGGTCCTGTCGGGACACCTTCACATCCAGGCCGGACCGACGGCCGTGACCGGGGCGAACGGCAGCGCGGGCACGACGTACACGAACGGCACGACGGGCGGTGCGGCGTATGCCTTCGCGCTGGGGAGCAAGCTGCGCCGGGACGCCGAGGTCACGCTGGTCACCTACCGCGACGGGCAGCCGATCGGGCTCCAGGCGGTCGGCATCCACACCACCGGGGAGTACGCCGTCGCGCCGTACATCCAGCTGCCGGTGGCAGGGGAACAGTCGGCCGGCCGGTAACCGGAGGCGGCCGCAGTGAACTGCCCGCAACCGACCGCGCCCCGCTCGAAGGAGCGGGGCGTTGACGATGCTGACGGCGGAGGTGGCGGGATTTGAACCCGCGAGAGGGGATTACCCTCAACCCGCTTAGCAGGCGGGCGCACTAGGCCACTATGCGACACCTCCAGGCCCATGCTGGCGCCGCCACAGAGTACCGGCCGGACCCGCGTCGACTCCAATCGCCTCCCGCCGGTCGCGGAATCGCGACGTACCTTGGGCGACAACCGGGCACTCCCCTGCGTCAGCGGGCGACTGTCGGGACCCGGGGCTGGTCTAGAGCGGCCGATAACCGTACGCGGCGTCGAGCCGGCTCCGGACCTCCGCCTGAGCCTCATCGGCACGGGCACCCAGCAACGCCAGCGGTACCAGCGAGCGCTGATCACCTTGGCCGGCGAGGACGAGCACCGGGCCCGCCGAGTACTCGTCGGTGGCCACCGTCACCACGTCGGCCCATCGACCGCCCTGGCTGCCCCCGCCCCTCAAATGATGCAGCCGGTAACCCTCGGGGCCGAGCTCGAGCACGGCCGGAGGTCGCGCGAGCAGGATGCCTGCGGCCAGTGCCACGAGCAAGCTCACCACGATGAGGCCGGCATACGGCGCGGCGTCGGCGTGCCCGGTGATCGCGAGTCCCGTGAGGACCGCAACCCACACCACGCCCATCACGACGAGTACGAACCCGAGCGGACGGATGAGCCGAGCCCGCGGCCAGCGGTACACGATCCTGTCGGCCGTTGCCTGCACCATCACACTCGTTCCGTCGTCTCGGCGGCCGCCGAACCCGGAGGCTCGGGGTCAACCTGCCGATGGGCCTCAGCGGAGGAGGCGGGATTTGAACCCGCGGCTGACATCACTGCCAGCGACCGCTTTCAAGGCGGTTCCGATAGGCCGCTCCGGCACCCCTCCAAGGCGTCTGTGTCGTGACGCCGCGGACCATCATTCCATCGGGTCGCGAACGCACCAACCCGAGGCAGCAGGTCCGCGGCCATCGAGGTCCGGCCGAGCGTCAGAGCAGCGGCGCGAACCTGGGAGGTTCGGGTCGCTCGGTGAGGTCGGGTGCGATCGACCGGGACCGTCGGCCGCCGCCCCCGGTGAGCAGCCGGTCTGCCAGGATGAGCGACCACCCCAGTGCAGCCCCGATCACGAGGTCGTAGCCGGTGGCCGCTGCGCTGTCGACCAGCGAGGTCGTGGGCTGGATGAGCGACGTGGCGACGCCTGCCGCGCCGAGGCCGCCGAACGCGCACATCCACCACCCCTGCCGTCGCCGCTGCCGGGTGGCGATCCCCCAGACCAGCGCAGGGAACCCGACGAGGGCCTCGATCGGCCGTGGCACCGCCCCCAGCTGCCCCTCGCACCACGCCTTGAAGTCGTCGACGGACGCCACCACGTCCGGAGAGCCCCAGGCGCGCAACGCCTGGGTGTAGGCCACCGACACGGCCAGCAAGACGACCCCGCCGCCGATGAGGACGGCACCACGGCGGCCGATGCTGCGGGCGCCGTGGCCCAGTCGCCAAGCCAGTGCGAAGCCGCCGAGCAGAACCAGTGTGAGGACCATGACCCGGAACCGGAAGGGCCGCAGCACCACGCCGTATCCCGTCACCACGACCGCTCCCGCCGCGCCGATGAGGGCCGAGATGAGCAGCTCCCGCAGCGTGCGCAGCCCGGTGGCCGGGCGACTCATCACCATGCCCAGGACCCCGTGGACCGCGGCGGCGGTCACTCCGGCGCCCGCCAGGGCCCAGTTCTCCGGGTATGCCGTCACGAGGCCGAGGGAGGCGGCAGAGAACAGCCCGATCAGGATGACGCGACCGCCTGTCCGCCGGGCCAGCATCACGATCGCCATCCAGGTCGCGACCACCGAACCGCCCCGCGTCATGACGTCGGGCTGACTCCACAACCCATGGGCGTCGGCCAGGATGCCGCCGGAGATGACAACGGCGGCGACCCAGACGGCCACCACGGCGCGCACCAAGGTGCGCCTGGACGGCCGCCCGCCACGCGAAGGCGTACCCTCCTGCGCCTGTGCTGCCGGAGGTTCTTGGCCGGTTTCCTGCCGCTCGGGTGGATCACTCCATCGGCGGCTGCGAGAAAGGACGGGCTTCGGGTCAGGCGCGGAAGTGGTCGCGGGGGGTGCGGCGGGGGTCGCGGGCGCTGAGGTCAGGGTTGCGGGGCGCGCGGCCCGCGCGGCCGCGGGTGCGATCGGGACAACGTCGGGGGCCAGCCGGTCCGTTGCCGGACGCACCTCAGATACGCGTCGAGCCTCGGTGCCAGGACGGGGTGCGGACTCCGCAGGCGGGGGAACGGCGGGCGCTACCCAGTGTGCCGCGGTCCGGGTGCCGGACGTGAACGGCCAGACCGGTTTGGCACCCGGTGGCAGGGAGATTCGCGGCGCCTCCGGGGGATGAGCCGGCTGCGCGGGCTCGTCTGTTGAGGGAGCGGGCTCAGGGGTGGGCTTGCGGCGGCGCCCTCCCGTCGGGACGGTCGCGGCGTCGGACTCCTGCTCCGGGTCGGGGGCTGCGCGACGTCGACCGGGAGGGCGGGCGGAGCCAGCCTCGAACTCGGACAACACCTTCCCCCGGTGGAATCGGTGACAACGACAAAGCCGGCGGGGACCGGTGTCGCGATTATCGCATGCGGGTCAGCGCCGGTTGTCCAATGAGGGGTTGCGCCGTCGGGCAGCGGCCAACCGCTCCGCGGTGGCCTCGGCGACGACGACACCCTCGTCCGGACCGAGGCTCGCCAGTCGTACACCCATGGGGTCGATGATCATGCTGCAGCCGATGTACGCCGACCCGGTCTGGCCCGCCCCCACCACGAAACAGGTGTTCTCGATGGCCCGCGCACGCAGCAGCGTCGTCCAGTGGTCCTCCTTCAGCGGCCCGCGGACCCAGGCTGCCGGGACCACCAAAGCCTCTGCCCCCTGGTCGACGAGGGCACGCGCGAACTCGGGGAACCGCAGGTCATAGCAGGTCATCAGGCCGAGGGTGAGCTCAGCCGTCTTGACCGTCACCGGCGTACCGTCACCCGCCGTCAACCGGTCGGACTCGCGGTAGCCGAAGGAGTCGTAGAGGTAGGTCTTGCGGTAGGTCGCCAGCAGATCACCCGCCGGGCCGAACGCCACGAGCGTGTTGAACGGTCGGGCGACGTCGTGGCTGCGCTCGAACATGCCCGCGATCACGGTCGCGCCGGCCTCACGCGCGAGCTCACTGATCGTGGCACTGAACGGGCCGTCGACCGGCTGGGCCACCCGGCCCAACGCAAGGTCGGGCTGACCGAAGTCGTGCATGGCGCCCTCGGGTATGACGATCAGGTCCGCACCCTGCCGGGCCGCGTCACGTACCAACGGCGCCAGCGCCTCGAGGTTGGAGACGACGTCGGTTGTGGCGGCGAACTGGACAGCAGCAACGCGCATCTGCCCAGTCTGCCAGTATTCAAGTGATTACGGAAAGTAATCAAGCATCGTGCAAGGATCTGACCGTGAGTCACCCTCGACGGCCGCAGCGCCTCCAGTTCGCCGCGATCGTGCTGGCCGGCGGCTCGGGTCGACGGGTGGGGGGCGCGGACAAGGCTGCCATGGTGCTCGAGGGCACGACCCTGTTGGACCGCGCGCTGCACGCCGCGGACGCCGCGTCGGCCGTCGTCGTCGTGGGCCCACACCGCGACCTGCCGGCTGCCGTCCTCCAGACGCGTGAACAGCCTGCGGGTGGCGGGCCTGTGGCGGCTGTCGCCGCGGGACTGGCGGCGCTCACGGCAGCGCCGATTGCCGACAGCGCACCCTCTTTCTCGGCGCGACGACCGTGTCCGGAGCTGGTGCTGGTGCTGGCCTGTGACATGCCCTTCCTCGACGCGGCTGCGGTCGACCGTGTCGTCACAGCGGTCCGCGACGACAGCGACGGTGCTGCCTACGTGGACTCCGACGGCCGCCGTCAACACCTCGCAGCGGCGTACCGGACCGAGTCCCTCGAACGTGCCCTGGCGGCGATCGACCCGGTCGAGGGGGCCGCCATGCGTGACCTCACCAACGGCTTGACGATCATCGAGATCGAGGCCGATCCTGAGACGACACGGGACTTCGACACGTGGGACGACTGGGCCACGTGGCAAGGTGTCCCGCCAACCACTGACGCGCGGGAGGAAGCATGAGTCTGTCGAGCTGGTCTCAACAGTTGTGTGATGCCCTCGGGCTCGACCTCGAGGTGGAGATCGACCCGATCCTCGACCTCGCGCGCGACGCCGCCCACGGAGTCGAGCGGCCGGCAGCACCACTGACGACCTTCCTGGTCGGGTACGCCGCCGGGCTGCGGGGTGGTTCTCAGGACGACATCGCCGACTGCATCGACGTCGCCACCGAGCTGGCTGAGCCCGCCGAGGACGTGTAGTCGCACCCAGCGGGTCCGCTCCAACGAACCCGCCCAGCAGTGCAGGCTGTCGGGACCCCTACGGTGGAGCGCATGCGTGCTGTGCTCTGCCGTGAGGCTGGCGGCCCCGACGTCCTCGAGGTCCGCGAGCTCCCCGACCCGACACCCCGCGAGGGCGAAGTGGTCATCGACATCGCCGCTTCGGCCGTCAACCGTGCCGACATCCAGCAGCGCATCGGCGTCTACCCACCTCCACCCGGCGCCAGCGACGTGCTCGGGCTCGAGTGTTCCGGCACCGTGTCCGCTGTCGGAGCCGCCGTCGAGCGCTGGCAGGTCGGCGACCGGGTCTGCGCCCTGCTGGCCAGCGGTGGGTACGCCGACAAGGTGGCCGTGCCGGCCGGTCAGGTGCTCCCGGTACCGTCCGGGGTCGCCCTCGTCGAGGCGGCCGCACTGCCCGAAGTCACCTGCACCGTGTGGTCGAACGTGTTCATGGTTGCGGCGCTCCAGCGTGATGAGACTTTCCTCGTCCATGGCGGCGGGGGAGGGATCGGCACCATGGCGATCCAGCTGGCGCATGCTCTGGGCGCCACCGTGGTCACCACCGTCGGATCCGCCGAGAAGGCGAAGCGTTGCCGCGCTCTGGGGGCGGACCTGGCGATCAACTATCACGAGCAGGGCTTCGTCGGGGAGCTGCGCGGGCTCGCGCCGGACGGTGCTGACGTCATCCTCGACCACCTCGGAGCGAAGTACCTGCCGCGCAATGTGCAGGCCCTCGCGATCGAAGGACGCCTCGTGGTCATCGGCCTCCAAGGTGGCCGCACCGGCGAGCTCGATCTCGGGACCTTGATGAGCAAGCGCGGAGCGGTCATCGCGACGGCGCTTCGATCACGGCCGGTGGAGGGCAAGTCCGCGATCGTCGCCAGCGTCGAAGCCAACGTGTGGCCGTTGATCGAGGATGGAACGGTGCGCCCCATCGTGCACCAGACGATCCCCCTCCCCGAGGTCCGGCGGGCGCACGAGCTCGTCGAGTCCAGCACGCACGTGGGCAAAGTCCTGCTCACCATGGACTGACCGGCCGTCCATGGCCGAACGAGCCGCCGGTGGTCACCACCCGTAGGCTGGCGGCATGACGAGCGAGAACCAGACCGGCAGCCCGACGGACGGTCCGACCGTGGTCGTGGTCGGTCCCGGAGGCATGGCGTCCGCAGGCGGCGACTCCGGCGACGAGTCGACTCGCTCGGTTGCCGACCTCGTCGAGCAGCCCGACAAAGTGATGCGGATCGGCAGCATGATCCGCCAGCTGCTCGAAGAGGTGAAGTCGGCTCCCCTCGACGAGGCGAGCCGCAACCGGCTCCGTGAGATCCACCAGGCGTCGATCAAGGAGCTCGAGCAGGGACTGGCCCCCGAGCTGGTCGCCGAGCTGGAGCGGCTGAGCCTGCCGTTCGGCGAACAGACGCCCAGCGAGGCGGAGCTCCGGATCGCCCAGGCACAGCTCGTCGGCTGGCTCGAAGGCCTGTTCCACGGGATCCAGACGGCGATCTACGCCCAGCAGATGGCCGCCCGGGCCCAGCTCGAGCAGATGCGCAGGGCGCTGCCGCCGGGAGTCATGCCTCCCGCGGGCCATGGAGATGCACCGGGCCACCCCGGGTCAGAGGCCCCGACCGACCCGTCGAACGGCATGTACCTCTGACCTGAGGAGGTGAGGCGCTAGGGGGCGGCTCGCCCTGCGCGGGCTGAGAGAACAACGCCCTCACCCGCAATCCGATCCGCACGGGGCTCCGAATACTCCCCGTGAACCCCAGGCGACGCACACGTACAGCACTCGGCGCGGCAGCCGGCCTCCTATCCGCTGCCGCCGGAGTGGGTGCGTCACTCTTGATCTCGGTCCTTGCGGGGGGTTCGCCCACACCCATCACGGCCGTCGGGTCTCGCGTCATCGACGCGACACCCGGCGCCGTGAAGGACTGGGCCATCAAGAATCTTGGGACCAACGACAAGCCGTTCCTGCTCGCGGGCATCTTCGCCGCGATCGCGCTGCTGGCCGCGGTCACGGGCATCGTCGCTTGGCGCAGCCGCCGGCTGGCGCTCGCGCTCACGACCGTGCTCGGTCTCATCGGCTTTGCCGCAGCAGCAGCTGACCGGACCACGCTGGTCTCGCCGTTCGCCAAGGTGCTCCCGGCCATCGTGGCGTTGGTCGTCAGCGTCGGCCTGCTGTGGTGGTTCACCCGGCAATGGGACGCGAGCGAGGCCGCGACGCCGGAGTCGCCTCCGACGCCCCTGCTGCGGGACGAGAACCCGGCGCCTGTCGGTTTCGATCGCCGGGCCTTCCTGGCCGCAGCCATGGTGAGCGGCGCCGTTGCCGCCACCGGCTTCGGCACCAGCAAGCTCTTCGGAAACCTCGGCGCGCGTTCGCGCGACTCGATCACGCTGCCCAAGGCCGCCGACGCGGCTGGTCCCCTCAAGGCCGCGTACGGCTTCGACGTCAACGGGCTCGCGCCGTACATCACGCCCAACAACGACTTCTACCGTGTCGACACCGCCCTGTCGGTTCCGCAGGTCGACGCCGGCAGCTGGTCACTGAAGATCCACGGGCTGGTCGACAAGGAGATCGAGCTCTCCTACGCCGACCTGCTCAATCTGCCCCTGATCGAGCGACGCGTCACCCTGGCCTGCGTCTCCAACGAGGTCGGCGGCCACTACGCCGGAACTGCCAGCTGGCTCGGCGTCAGGATCTCCGACCTGTTGACGCAGGCGGGCGTCCAGGCGGGCGCCGACGCGGTCAAGTCGACCAGCGTCGACGGCATGACGATCGGGACCCCGCTGTCGGCGCTGACCGACGACCGCGAGGCGATGATCGCGATCGGGATGAACGGCGAGCCCCTCCCGTTGGCGCACGGATTCCCCGCCCGGATGGTCGTCCCCGGCCTGTACGGCTACGTGTCGGCCACCAAGTGGGTCACGGACATGGAAGTGACCACGTTCAAGGCGTTCAACGCCTACTGGACGGACCGTGGCTTCTCCGAGCAGGCACCGATCAAGCTGTTCAGCCGGATCGACGTACCGAAGTCGTTCGGCCAGCTCACCGCAGGCAAGAACGCGGTCGCCGGCGTCGCCTGGGACCAGAACACCGGCATCTCCAAGGTGGAGGTCCGCGTCGACGGCGGCGCCTGGGAGCGGGCGAAGCTCGCCGAACAGGACACGATCGAGACCTGGCGCCCATGGCTGTACGAGTGGGACGCCCCCTCCGGCCAACACACGCTCGAAGTAAGGGCGACGGACGCCGACGGCAACACACAGACTTCCCGGCGGGTTGCGCCTCGACCCGACGGGGCCACTGGATGGCACAGCGTGGCCGTAACCGTCACCTGACGGGCGCACCACCGGACCGAGGCACCCCCACCCGAGTAAGGAAACCCATCACCATGCGCATCCCCTCCGCCAAGACGTTCGCGGTCACCGCCTGTGCGGTCGCCCTCCTGGGCGCCGTCGGCTGCTCCTCGAACAACAACGACAGCGCCGGTGGCACCGGCACGACGCAGAACACCGACCCGATGACCACAGCGACCAGCGGGGCGCCTGACATGTCGGCCCAGCTCGTGGGCTCCGGCTGCGCGACCTACGCAAAGGCCGTTCCCGACGGTCCGGGCTCGGTGTCCGGAATGGCTCAGGACCCGGTCGCGACCGCTGCGAGCAACAACCCGCTGCTCAAGACGCTCGTTGCCGCGGTCTCGGGTCAAGTCAACCCGAAGGTGAACCTGGTCGACACGCTCAACGGTGGCGAGTTCACCGTCTTCGCGCCGGTCGACGACGCGTTTGCCAAGCTGCCGAAGGCCACCGTGGCCACCCTGGCCAAGCCCGCCAACGCGGACACCCTGACCAGCATCCTCACCTACCACGTGCTGCCCGGCCAGATCGCGCCCGACAAGATCGTCGGCACGCACGCCACAGTGCAGGGCGAGGACCTGAAGGTGACCGGTTCCGGCGACAACCTGCAGGTCAACGGTGCCAACGTGATCTGTGGTGGCGTGCAGACCGCCAACGCGACGGTGTACCTGATCGACGGCGTCATGACGCCCCCCTCGATGTCCTGAGCCCAGGACGTCGACCGGTGGCGGGGCTGACCTTCGCAGGCAGCCCCGCACCGGCCCACCTGACCGGCACAAGCCCCGATCGAAGCTCCGTGGAGATGTGATGACAACGCTGACCTGGGAAGCAGCCGGTGGGCGCCGAGCGCCGAACCGGTTGGCCCGGCATGGCAGAGTTGTCCTCATGCAGCCTCCGACCCGACACAGCGACTCCCACGAGCTGGTCGCCGTCATGGGCCGGATTGCCAAAGGTGACCAAGCGGCTTTTGCCGAGCTGTACGACGCGACGTCGCGGACCGTGTTCGGCATCGTGCTCCGGGTCCTTCGCGACCGGGCCCAGGCCGAGGAAGTCACGCAGGAGGTCTACGTCGACGCCTGGCGGCACGCTGCACGATTCGACGGGGCACAGGGCTCGGCCAGGACGTGGCTCAACACCATCGCCCACCGCAAGGCGGTCGACCGGGTCCGGTCGGCCGAGCGAAGCGCGGCTCGTGACCAAAGACAGTTCGAGTATGCCGCCGGCATACCCGAGCCGGACGTGTCCGATCTGGTCGTGGCCCGAGACGACGGACGCCGTGTCCGGGCTGCGCTGCAGCTGCTGCCCGAAGTGCAGCGCACGGCGCTGGAGCTGGCCTACTTCGAGGGCCGGTCGCAGCGCGAGGTCGCGGAGCACCTCAAAGTGCCCCTGGGCACCGTGAAGACCCGTATCCGAGACGCGATGAAGCGATTACGAACTCACCTGGGAGAGGAGGCACCGACATGACCGAGCTGCACGAGCACGTCGAGGCGTATGCCGTCGGAGCGCTCTCCGAGGACGAGGCGACCGCGTTTTCCGGCCACCTAGCCGGGTGTGAGGACTGTCAGGACGAGATGGCCGCGCTGACGGCTGTGACCTCGGCCCTGGCGGGGACCGTGGCAGCCGACCCGCCGCCGGCCCTGCGAGCCGCCGTGTTGGCCGAGATCGCCCAAACCGCGCAGCTGAGCGCAGACGAGTCGCGCGCCCCCGAGACAACCATGGCCCGATCGAGCACACCCGCGTCGGGGTCGAGCGTGCCGGCACCTGATCGAACGCCGGTGCACGTGGTGCCCGCGATCGACTCGAACGTCGTCCCCATGCGCCGGTCGCGCGTCAACACCGTCACCTCGCTGCTGGCCGCTGCCGCCATCGTGGCCGCGGTCGGCTTCGGCGGCTGGGCGTTGCAGAGCCGCCAGGACGCCCAGGTGGCGACCGCTACGGCCAATCAGCTGACGCAGCTGCTCAGCGCCGACGACGTCCAGACCGTGCCGGGGACGTCTCAGCGAGCTGACCACACCGGCGCCATCGTGATGTCGCGAAGTACAGGCATGGCCATGTTCGTGGCCGACGACCTGCCGTCTCTCCCGAACGACCGGGTCTACGAGGCCTGGACGATCCGGGGCTCGACTGACCCTGTTCCCGCCGGCACGTTCAAGCCGAACTCGTCGTCACAGGTGGTCACCGCGCTCCCGGCAGGGGCGTTCCAGGCCGACTCGGTTGCGATCACCGTCGAACCCGCAGGCGGCACCGACCACCCGACCAGCGACGCCGTCGTCACCTTCCTGATGCCCCAGTCCTGACCCCCAGTCCTGACTCCCAGTCCTGATCCTCAGTCCTGACCCCCCAGGTTCCTCCCCGACGTTCGTCCTCATCGTCGCCCTGACGTTTGCCTTGTGAACAAGCCAGGTGGCT
>JANLYC010000574.1:0-6414 GCA_031365435.1 Nocardioidaceae bacterium | reverse complement strand
CTGCACTTTCCCGCAATTCGCGGGGAGGGGGCGCGGGAGAAGGGGCGGGGCGGCGGAGTTGGCAGTCGGCAGGAAGCCCGGCTCCGGTCTGGTCGGCAAGCCAGCCGATGGCGACGGATTCGCTCAGACGAGACGGACGCGGGGGTCGATGAGGCTGTAGGTGATGTCGACGAGCAAGTTGGCGACCACGACCAAGACGGCCGAGACCAGGACCGTCGCCGAGATGATCGGGAAGTCGACCGGCGACAGCGCACCGATCGACCACTTGCCCACACCGTCGAGCCCGAAGATGTACTCCGTGAAGATCGTGCCTGACAGCAGGCCGGCGAAGTCGAGTCCGAAGATCGTGACGATCGGCACGATGGCAGCGCGCAGCGCGTGTCGGAAGATGACCCGTCTGGTCGAGATCCCCTTGGCGTAGGCCGTACGGATGTAGTCCTCGCCCAGGATCTCCGCCATCGAGCCTCGGGTGAAGCGGGCATAGTCCGTCGAGCTGGTCACGCCCATCACGAGCCAGGGCAACAGCAGGGCACCGAACCACGCGGCGGGGCTCTGCGTGATCCCCTTGTACTGCCCTCCGTCGGGGAAGATGCCCCAGCTGTTGACCAGGTAGATCCACGCGACGAGGCAGACGACGTAGTACGGGATCGAGCTGAGCAGCAGGCTGCCCGTCACCAACGACTTGTCCGACACCGACCCGAGCCACCGGGCTGCGGTCGCCCCCATCAGGATCCCCACGCTCAAGAAGATGATCGACGCACCGATCGCCAGCGACAACGTGATCGGGTAGCGCGACACCATCTCCTTGCGCACCTCTTGGTTCGTGGTGTAAGAGATGCCGAGGCAGGGGGCATCACAGTGGTACGTGGCTCCCATCTCGATCTCGCGGTCGACGAAGAGGCCCTTCACGAAGGCGCCGTACTGGGTCACCACGCTCTGGTCCAGCCCGAGCTCGTGCTCGATGAGCTGCTGGCGTTCCTGGGTGCACCGGCCGTTCTTGTTGCAGATCGCGTCTGCCGGGTTGCTCGGACCGAGGAAGAACAGCGCGAACACGAACATCGACGTCAGCACGATGACGAGGAACGACGCGACGAGGCGTCGAACGATGTACCCGAACATGGTGAGGCCGACTTTCGTAGGGAGGCACACCTCGAGAGGCGGCCGATGACGGTCGCTCACACCCTACTGACGCTTCGCCGAACTTCTGTGACAGGGACACATCAAGTCGATCTCGAGCCGGTCACGAACGACCGCGCGCGGCAGTACGGCGCCCGCTTGCCTGCATCGTCAGTCGTCGAAGAGGGCGCGGACGTCGTCGGCGTCGATCGGCGTACCGGCCGAGCCGTCTCCATCGATCACCCTGGCGAACAGGGCGGCCTTGCGCGCCTTGAGCTCCATGACCTTCTCCTCGATGGTGCCGGCCGACACCAGGCGGTAGACCATCACCGACCGGTGCTGCCCGATCCGGTGCGCCCGGTCGACCGCCTGGGCCTCGACGGCCGGATTCCACCAGGGATCGAGCACGAAGACGTAGTCGGCCTCGGTCAGCGTCAGCCCGACTCCCCCCGCCTTGAGGCTGATCAGGAACACCGCGGCATCGCCTTGCTTGAACGAGTCGATCACCTCGCCCCGTCGGCGGGTGCGGCCGTCGAGATAGGTCGACTCGATGCCTTCGCGGTCAAGCCGCTCGCGCACCCGCACCAAGAAGGACGTGAACTGGCTGAAGACGAGCGCCCGGTGCCCTTCGGCCACGACCTCGGTGAGGTGGTCGACCAGGACATCGATCTTGGCCGACCCGGCAGTCTCGTGCGCCGGGTCGACCAGCGCGGGATCGAGACTGAGCTGGCGCAGCTTGGTGAGCGATCGGAAGATCGCGATCCGGTGCTTGTCGAAGTCCTCGACGAGCCCGAGCACCGTCTGCCGCTCGCGTTGCAGGTGCGTGTCGTAGATGCGGCGGTGGCGCGGGGTGAGCTGTACCTCGAGAACCTGCTCCTGCTTCGGCGGCAGATCGGCGGCGACGAGCTCTTTCGTACGCCGCAGCAGGAACGGCCTGATGCGACGCTGGAATCGAGCCAGTGCCTCGGCATCGCCCTCGCGCTCGACCGGATCGGCCACGACCTCCTTGAACCTGCTCGGATGTGCGTATAGACCCGGCGCCACGATCGACAGCAAGGACCACAGCTCCATCAGCCGGTTCTCCATCGGCGTCCCGGTGAGTGCCAACCGGAAGGGCACGTCGAGCCGCCGCACGCACTGGTAGGTCTTGGCCCGGTGGTTCTTGACCGTCTGCGCCTCGTCGAGGACCAGCCCGCCCCACGGCTGGCCCACGTAGGCGTCGATCTCGAGCCGGAACAACGTGTATGACGTGATGACCACATCGGCGCCCGCCGCCAACGACGCGATCGACGCCCCCCTGCGTGCCTCGGACTGCGTGACGCCGCGAACAACGAGACCCGGCGTGAAGGTGGCCGCCTCGTGCTCCCATGTCGAGACCACACTGGTCGGCGCGATGACCAGGAACGGCCCGGCGCCCTGCTCGCGTGCGTGCACGACCAGCGCGAGGGTCTGCAGCGTCTTGCCCAGGCCCATGTCGTCGGCGAGGATCCCGCCCAGCCCGGCCTGCCACAGGAACGACAGCCAGCGGAAGCCCTCGAGCTGATAGTGCCGGAGCTCGGCCTTGACGCCGACCGGGTCGACCTCCGGCAGCGTCTCGAGGTGGCGCAGCGCCTGGGCCGAGCGCACCCACTGCTCGGCCTGGGCATCGACGATGCCCACCTCGTCCAGCTCTTCCCACAGACCCAGGTCGTGGTGGCCGACCCGGACGCCGTCACGTGGCTGGTCATGCAGCTCACCGGCCGAGGTGACGAGCTCCGCGAGCTGCGCGAACTCCGGCCGGTCGACCTCGATGTGCAGTCCGCTGGGCATGATCACGCGTGGTTGACCCAGCGTGAGTGCCTCGAGCAGCGCCGACAGCGAGAGGTACTGCCCGTCGACGCTGATCACCACCTCGAGGTCGAGCCAGTCGGTCTTGAGCGGGACTCCTCGGTCGGTGGCGGCCGGGCGCTGCTCGAAGCGGATCACCGGCGCCCCCGTGGCGGCCCGGTAGTCGGGACGTCCGCCGAGCTCCTCGATCTCGAGCTGCCCGCGGGAGGCGAGGTCCTCCAATGCGGGCAACAGGTCCTCGACGAAGCCGATGGCAGCGCCGTGCGTGAACGTGCGCCGTTCGACGAGCCCTTGTGACCGGCGCCGGCTGTCACAGAGCTGGAACACCTGCTGGTCGGTCAGGTCGAGACCCGAGATGATCGCGTCTTCCAGGTCGGGCCGACGGACACCCCTCATGCCACGGGTCTCGCTGAGCCCGTAGACCCGGTCCGCACCACCGATCTCGTAGCGCCAGGTCCACGCGAGCGTCACCTCTTCGACCGACACCCAGGTGACCGTCAGCGCCAACCGTGGGACCGCGGGTTCGGGCAGTGAGACCGAACCGTCGGACGAGATCACGGGCACGTGTCGCTGCAGCCGGGGCAGGTAGTCGGACACCAGGTCGTCGCGGTGCTCGGCCGGCACGAGGAGGTCGTCGCCGGCGGTCAGCAGGCGCCGCAGCTGCGGGCCGGCCAACCGGTCGAGCGGTGCGAGCGTCACGACGCCGTGCCCGTGCCGGTCGCCGGGTGACCACAGTGCGACGCCGTGTCCGGGGTCTCCGAGCAGGTCGATCGCGTCGGCGTCATACCACTCCCCCTCGGCCAGCACACCGAGCCGCAGCCTGGTGGGGACCCCCTCAGCAGCCCGCACGTCGAGCTGGAGCCGGACCGGCTCGGTCAGCAGGTGTACGCCGTCGATCCCCGGCCCGGGCAGCAGCGCCAGGCCGACCCCCCGGGCGCGCTCCAGCGCCGCCCACAACGTCGGACCGAAGGTCGCCAGCGTCAGGTGCGGCTCACTGCCGAGGTAGTAGCCGTAGCGGCCCGCAGCCTGGTGGATCGCGGCCAGCTCACTCAGAACCTCGACCTGGCGGGGGTCGAGGGTGCGGTCGGTGCGCATGCTCGGCAGGTCCTGGAACGACGCACCAGACTTGATCCAGTTGTCGCGTCTGCCGCGCTTGAGGGGGCGGACGTGCAGCGAACCGCGGCGTGCCGGATGGGCCGGCGCGCGCCACGATCGCGGGTTGCCGAGTCGTCCGAGCTCGACCTGGAGTGCCACCGGCGTCTCCCCGGCCAAGCTCGCCCCGCGCTCGGCCTCGTCGTCGAGCTCGTCGAGGACAGAGCTGAGCCGGCGCTCCCACCGGGCGTCGTCGCCGAACCCGCCGGCAGCGTTGGCTCGGTCCTGCTCGGCCCGCGTGGTCATGATCAACGCGAGGACGTGCTTGCAGTCGCTGTCCATCGGGCAGTCGCAGCGGGTGGCGAACCACACCCCGTCGCCGTCGAGTCCGGCGCTGACGTACGCGTTGTAGGCGAAGCTGCGCGAGCCGCGCACCTGACCACGGATCGACAGGTCGCCGTCGCTGTCGACCGCATGCGTGCACGAGAGGACGTGCCCGTCGCGCACGTAGGCACTCGCCCGTTCGTACGTAGGCGTGCCGAACCTGCGGCGCAGGTCTTCTTCGGCGAGCAGAGCGGCCAGGTCCATGACGGGTCGAGCCTATGCGCCGGCACCGACTTTCCCTCCCGCCTCGTTGAACCGTCAGTTGTGGCTGCTTCATTCGCCCTTGTGGTAGTTGTTCCTCCCCGCTTCCCCGCGCTCGCCTGTGGACAAGGCCGACGTACCCAGCGCAGCAGGGCAACTTTGGGTCCATGACGTATGCCGCTTCCGCGTCCAGCGCGGCCACCGTGAGGCTCACCACAGCTGAGTAACGGACCTGCAACGTCCTCGTTGCAGGGGCAACCATGGCGGTCACCCCGACGTCATACCAGCAGACGGTCCAGACCCGGAGGTGCACGATGACCGAGCTCACCACGTTCGCCACTGCGAGCGCGATCGCCTCGTGCACGCTGGAGGCGGCGCATCGCCGCGACCATGCGCACGCAGGCTCCGACGTCGGCTGTCACCCCCACACGGTCGAGGTCGTCCACCTCGGCGAGAGAGCGGCCATGGTCTGCCATGACTGCGGCACCGACTCGGGGTTCATCAACTACCGCGACGCCTGGCACCTCGCCTGCGACCACCGCGGCGACACGGCCGCCGCACCGCAGTCCCCCCACGCCGCCTGATCCGGCCCCGCCCCGCCATCTCCCCAGACGGGATCGGCCGGCCGGGTCAGGCGAGCGGGAGCACGGCGTACACGCGGCCTCCTGACTCGCCTCCCGCGACGGTCAACGTGCCACCGAGCTGAGCCGCTCGCTCCCGCATCGAGGCGATCCCGACACCGGTCGTCCAGGAGTCACCCCGACTGCGTCCGGCGTCGGAGACCTCCACGACCAGGGACGCGTCAGCGGCCCGCAGGCACACCGCCGCCGTGTCGCCGCCGCTGTGCCGCGCCGCGTTCGTGAGGGCTTCCATCACGATGCGGTATGCCGCCACCTCCACGGCGGCCGGCACGGTCGAAGGCAGCTCGCCGGCGGTGATCGTCACCCGCAGCGGTTTGCCGTCAGAAGTCCGCAGCGCTACTGCCTGCTGACGCAGCGCCGGCACCAACCCGAGCTCGTCGAGGGCAGGGGGCCGCATCGCGTAGACCAGGCGGCGGATCTCCTCGATCGCGGTCACCGTCTCGGCCCGCAGTCCGATCAGCAGCTCGTCGGCGGCGGCGGGATCGGAGCGCAGACTGTTGCGCGCCGCGTCGGAGGTGAAGGCGATGCCCGAAAGGCGCGGGCCCAACCCGTCGTGCAGGTCGCGGCGAAGGCGGCGCCGCTCCTCCTCCAGCGCCGTGACGGTTGCCTCCCGAGACACCTGCAGGTCGGCCGCCAACGTACTCGCCCGCAACGTCTGGGCCAGCAGCGGCGCGACCAGCCGCAGCGCATGGTCATCTCCCGCCGACAGCCGCAGATCCCCCGGCCGCAGACCGACGACCAGCTCGCCGGAACGTCCCTCACCCAGGCCGAGCGTCAGCCGCCGGGTGTGCGTGACCTCTGCGCCGGACACCGCGACGGGCAGCTTGTCCACGAAGAGCGCGGCGTAGGGCAGCACGAGTGCTTCCCTGATCGCCCGCAGCGCCAGCACGGGATCGTCACCGATGCTGTCCACCACCGTCGCTGCGGCCCCGAGAGGATCAGGCCGATGTCCGAAGAGCAGGTCATCGACGACGCCGCGCAGCGTCACCCGCGTCCAGTGGAACGTGGTGGCGACAAGCAGTCCGATCACGGCCATTGCCCCGACGGCAGCAGCCTGGCCGCCGAGGATCTCCACGAGCGATGCCACCGTCACGAAGGCGGCGAGGTAGACGACACCGGCGAGCGAGTACACCACGCTGTGCACGACGAGACC
>JANLYC010000559.1:0-5726 GCA_031365435.1 Nocardioidaceae bacterium | reverse complement strand
CCCGGCCGCCGCCCGAGGTCATTCGACCGTGACGGACTTGGCCAGGTTGCGCGGCTTGTCGATGTCGTGCCCCAGCTTGAGTGCGGCGTGGTACGCCAGCAGCTGAAGCGGGATCGTGAGCAGGATGGGATCGAGCTCCGGCTCGTTGCGGGGCACGTCGATCCGGATGACGTCGACCTCGCCGAGGTCGACCTCGGCATGCCCCACCACCACGAGCGGGCCCTTGCGGGCGGCGATCTCGTGCAGCGCCCCGACGTTACGTCCCGTCAGGTCGTCAGCGGGCACGATCGCCACGGTGGGTACGTCTTCGCTGATCAACGCCAGGGGACCGTGCTTGAGCTCCGATGTCTGGTACGCCTCCGCGTGCCGATAGGAGATCTCCTTGAACTTCTGTGCCCCTTCACGCGCCACCGGGTAGCCTCGTACCCGACCGATGAAGAACAGACTCTCTGCCTCGGCGAGCCGGGTCGCAATAGCTGCGAGGCTCTCGTCCTGCTCGAGGATGTCGGTGATCTGCTCGGGCAGCCTGCGCAGGCCCCCGATGATGCGGCGGCCGTCGGCGATCGAGAGGTCTCGCACGCGACCGAGGTGCAGCGCCAGCAATGCAAAGCCGATGCCCATCGTCGTCAGCGCCTTCGTCGACGCGACGGCCACCTCGGGACCCGCGTGCAGGTAGATCCCACCGTCACACTCGCGGGCGATGGCAGAACCGACCACGTTGATGAGGCCGACCACTCGGCCGCCCTTGCGCTTGATCTCCTGCACGGCGAGCAGCGTGTCGACGGTCTCGCCGGACTGGCTCACGGCGACGTACAGGGTGTCGGCCTCGATCACGGGGTTGCGGTAGCGGAACTCCGAGGCGGCCTCCGCGTCGGCGGGAAGGCGGGCGATGTCCTCGATCATGGAGGCGCCGAGCTGTCCCACGTAGTACGCGGATCCGCAGCCGAGGATCTTGACCCTCCGGATCGCCCGCGCGTCGCGCGCTTCGAGATTCAGGCCGCCGAGGTGGGCGGTGCCGAACCGGTCGTCCAGCCGGCCCCGGATGATCCGCTCGGCGGCTTGCGGCTGCTCGAGAATCTCCTTGCGCATGAAGTGCTCGTGGGTGCCGGCGTCGTAGTCCTCGACCGTCACGTCGACGATCGTTGCTTGCTTGACGGTGCGTTGACGGTCTGCTGTAAAGGTGGTGTAACCACCAGCTGTCAGGGTCGCGAGCTCGCCATCGTCGAGATGGACGACCTGCCGGGTGTAGCGGACCAGCGCTGCGAGGTCGCTGGCCACGTGCATCTCTCGCTCGCCGATGCCCAGGATGAGCGGCGAGCCGTTGCGGGCCACCACGATGCGGTCGGGGAAGTCGGCGTGCATGACCGCGATACCGAACGTACCGTCGATCTGATCCAGCGCTTCGAGCACAGCGTCTTCGAGCGTGGCTGCCGAAGAACGGCCGACGAGGTGACTGATGACCTCGGTGTCGGTCTCGGACACGAGGTCCACCCCCTGCTGCGTGAGCCGCTCGCGCAAAGCCGAGGCATTGTCGATGATGCCGTTGTGGACGACCGCGACCTTGCCGCTCGCGTCGAGGTGCGGGTGCGCGTTGACGTCGGTGGCAGCGCCGTGCGTGGCCCACCGGGTGTGCCCGATTCCGATCTTGCCGGTGAACCGCTTCGGGAGCGCTCCCTCGAGGTCACGGACGCGCCCCGCCTGCTTGGCGACCTTGATCCCGCCGGTCGACAGGACGGCCACCCCTGCGGAGTCGTACCCGCGGTACTCGAGCCGGCTCAGACCTTCCAGGATGAGGGGCGCGGCAGTCTGGCTTCCGACGTACCCGACGATTCCACACATACAGGCTCCTTTGGTGATGTGACGTTGACTTGTGGTTGACGCTGTTCAGCCGTAGACGATGCGCCGCAGCTGGCGCTCGGACAACCCGGGCGCGGCGACGACCCGCTGGTCGAGCTCGCGGGCGATCCGAGCAAAGATCTCCGGGTTGCGCAGGCCGTCAGCCTGCAAATCCTCGTGGCGACGTCGCACGAACGTCTCGACCGGCTCGGAGAAGTACGCCACGACATCGGCGATCACGCGCGCCGCCTCAGCAGGGGAGAGCCCCGTGCTCGCAGCGACGCGGCTGACCAGATCCGATTCGGGCATGACGATGATCATGACACTCCCTGACGCACATTTCCAAGGATCTGCCCTTATTCGGGCAGGAAATTGCTGTTACACATGGTCGATGAGCAGCGATGGCCTGTCCCTGCTCGGCTGCGCTCTCCGCTAGCCTCACCGCCATGACTGCGTCAACGCCGGCGGGCCGGCCGGCTGCGGCCGTCCCCTCGGTGATCGAGGATGCGCTGGTGTTCGTCCTGGACGACCCCGAGCGGCGCTTCACGCAGGTGACCCTCGAGTGCGACGATGCCGTCCCCGGTCGCCGCCGGTTCCGGCGCACGAGGACGGGCTGGATGCTGTCGCTCCCGCGTCCCGATCTCAACCGGTTGGAGTACCTCCTGGTCGTGACCGACCGCCGGGGCCGGACCGAGGTCGTGTGCGACCCCGCGAACCCCGAACGGGTCTCCACAGCGTTCGGAGCACGCAGCGTCGCCCTGATGCCCGGCTACGAGCGCCCCGCCTGGATGCAGGCGACCGTACCTGGCAGGTCAGCCGGCTCGGTAAGCGAGCGAGTGTTCACCGACCCGGTCATCGGCGACCTTCCGATCACGGTCTGGGCGCCCGACGGCTTGAGAGCCGGCGACCCTGCACGCCTCCTCGTCGTCCACGACGGTCCGGAGTACGTCGAGCTGGCCGGTCTGGCGCAGTACGCCGCTGCGGTCATCGCGCAGGGCGTGGTCCCGCCGTTCCGGATGGCGCTCCTGCATCCGGTCGAGCGAGATCCGTGGTATTCCGCGAACGAGGACTACGTGGCGGCTGAGCTGGCTGCGCTGGACGACCTCGTGGCCACCGTCACGACCATCGACGGGTGGGTCGCGTTCGGCGCCAGCCTGGGCGGTGTCACCAGCCTGCTGGCCGCCTTCGCCGGCGACGAGCGCTTCACCGGTCTGATGGCGCAGTCCGGGTCCTTCTTCACCCCCGACCTCGACGCCCAGGAGTCGACGTATCCGTACTTCGCCCGTGTGGTCGCGGCCGTTGCCGCGGTCCAACGTCTCCCGCGGACCGAGCGACCCCTCCACATCTCGCTGACCTGCGGGCGACTCGAGGAGAACTTCGCCAACAACGACGCGATGGCGGCCGCGTTGGCCGAACAGGGCCACCTCGTCTCGTTCACCCCGGTGCAGGACCTGCACAACTACACGGCGTGGAGAGATTCGCTGGATCCGTGGTTGTCAGAACTGTTGCGCGCCACCTGGTCTCCCGGTTGGCTGGCTACGTGAATCGGCGCCAGGTCGAGCTATCCCTGCCCGATCATGAGCACGCGTTGACCGTGGTGTCGTACGGCCACTACGGACGCCCGGTGCTGGTGTTTCCCAGCGAGGCCGGCCGGGCCTGGGACTTCGAGAACAACGGCATGGTCGAGGCCGTGCGCGGTCTCATCGACGACGGCCGCGTCAAGCTGTACTGCGTGGACTCGCTGGACACCTGGTCGTGGTCCGACACGAACGCGCCGACCGAGGAACGCGCACGCCGGCACAGCCTCTACACCGGCTGGCTGGTCGATCAGGCGGTCCCGTGGATCGCCGCCGACTCCGATGGCAGGAACGACCTGATCACGGTCGGATGCAGCATGGGGGCGTACCACGCTGTGCACTTCGCCCTGCAACGCGCGGACCTGGCACCGCTCGCCATCGGCCTGTCTGGCAACTACGACGTCGCGACCTGGAACGCCTGGGGAGATCGCGCCGACGCGGCGTACTTCGCCAATCCCACCGACTATGTCGCCAACCTCGACGGCGACCACCTCGACTGGCTTCGGAACCAGGTGTCCATCCTGCTCGTCTGTGGTCAGGGCGCGTGGGAGACCCATCCGACCGGGTCGCTACCGTCGACACGAGCCCTCGGTGACCTTCTGCAGAGCAAGGGCATTCGCTGCGAGGTCGATCTGTGGGGCCACGACGTGGCACACGACTGGCCATGGTGGCGACGGCAGCTGGCGCACCACCTGCCACGCTTCTGCTGACCGAGGACTGTTTCGGAGAGGAACACAGATGGCTGAACCCACGCGACACAAGGTCGGTCTGCTGCTCGGCATGGAGGAGGACTGGCCACAGGCGTTCGAGGAGCTGGTCCGGCGGCTGGGCGTCTTCGAGCACGCGGGTCAGCAGCATGTGCTCCACACGGAGCGCGTCACCATCGAGCCGTTCAACCTGCGTGCCAAGACCACCTACGACGTGGTGATCGACCGGCTCGCGCACTGGTACTACCACCCGCGGGAGTGGCTCAAGAAGGTTGCGTTGATGGATGACGTCTACCTGCTGAACTCGCCGTTCACGTTCCAGTCGATGGAGAAGCACTCGGCATACTGCGCGCTCATGCGGCTGGGCATGAAGGTGCCCGACACGGTGCTGGTCCCCTACAAGAACCCGCTCGACAACGTTCGCTGGGCCTACACCTCCGGGCGCTACAACGCACCCTTCGACCTGCCGACGATCGCTCACGAGATGGGTTATCCGCTGTACATGAAGCCATTCGACGGCGGGGCGTGGCGGGGAGTGTCACGGATCGAGAGCGACGCCGACCTCGCCGCGTCGTACGACGAGTCCGGCGAGATGCTGATGCACCTGCAGAAGGCGGTGGAGCCCTACGACGTGTTCGCGCGGTCGCTCACCATCGGCCCCGAGACCATGGTCATGAACTTCCGTCCGGACGAACCGATGCACAACCGGTACGCGGTTGACCACGGCTTCCTGTCGCCCGAGGTGGGCGCCGAGGCAGTGACCATCGCGCAGACCGTCAACGCGTTCTTCCGTTGGGAGTTCAACTCCTGCGAGATGCTCATCCAGGGCAACGAGGTGCTGCCGATCGACTATGCGAACGCCTGTCCAGACGTCGCGGTGACGTCGCTGCACTACTACTTCCCATGGGCGATGTCGCGGCTGCTCGCCTGGTCGGCATACTGCGCGGCGAGCGATCGTCCCGCCCGACCGCACGTGGAGCCGGCGGACTGGTTCGCGATCGCGGACGACCCTGACCGGTCGTACACCGACAAGCTGCACGGTTACCAGCGGCTCGCGGACCGGTACTTCGACGTGGACCGCTACCGCGAGTTCAAGGAGAAGTCGCTGCCACACCTCGACACGATGGTGCTCGACTGGGTGAGCTCGACGGCCTTCGACCAGCTGCTGACCGCGACCGTGGTCTCGACATACCCTGCCCATGAGCAGGAAAGGTTCCTCGCGCACTTCCGTGGGCTGCTTGACCTGTGGATCCACGATCAGTCGGACCAGGGCGGCTGATCGGTGCCTGGCTTCGACGACGGGGCCACGCTTGCCGATCGGATGCGGCAGCACGCAGCCTCGGACACGCATCTGTATGGCGAGCTCATGCGCAAGATGGCTGACGACTGGGAGCTCGGCGGGCCGGTTCGCGAGATCTGCCGTGGGTGGGAGACGTCCCCACCGGGGAGTGTCGTCCAGCTCCGGCTGCTGGCGGGCGTATTCCGGATCGTCCTCACCGATCGCGCTCCCGACCTGGTGCCGTACTACGCCTGCCTGGGCGGCCAGGCCCCAGCTGCCGAGGCGTGGCCCGCATTTCGGCAGGTCCTGGCCGACCACGTGGCCGAG
>JANLYC010000527.1:0-2162 GCA_031365435.1 Nocardioidaceae bacterium | reverse complement strand
TTCACGAAATAAGGTTTTAATCGGCCTCTGGTTCGTCATGAGTCTGCGCGCTGCGGGCCCGTCATTCTCGTATCACATTGCGGGCGATGACGAAGGCGCTTGGCCGGGCATTCTGTCGAGGACGTGGCCGAGGAGCTGCCGGTTGAGGACCTGCCGATCGTGGAGGACGTGGTCGTGGAGCTGCCGGCGGATGAGGTGGCCGTCGAGGACGTGGTCGAGGAGCTGCCGGTTGAGGACCTGCCGATCGTGGAGGACGTGGTCGATGAGCTGCCGGTCGATGAAGTGGCCGTCGAGGACGTGGTCGAGGAGCTGCCGGTCGATGAGGTGGTCGTCGAGGACGTGGTCGAGGAGCTGCCGGGTGAGGGTCTGTTGCAGCCGCTGCCCGCCGAACTCACCGATGAGCTGACGGACGAACTGTTCGACCGGCTGACCGCTGACGTGATCGTCGACGAACCGCGCGAACCGACGGGTGACCAGACCGACCCGGCCCGCACGGACTTCGCCCCTGCTCTCGTCCCGGAAGGAGTCGCCGAGTTCGAGACCGACGAGCCAGTGGTCTTCCGGATCGGCGGCGATCAGTACGACCCGTTCACTTAACACGCGCCGCGCCCACGAGGCGGCTCGCCGCTTCGTCACACGCCCCGACCCCGACCGCGCCGCGGTCCTAGGATCGGGGCGTGTCTGCGTTCGTGACCTCATCGCCTGCTGATGTCGATCGCCGCCGCGGACTGCGCCGGATGCGCACGGTGGCCACCGGGCTGCTCGTCGCCGCCGCCATCGTCTATCTCTGCACGTTGCATCGGGGCGGTGGTTGGGGCTATGTCAACGCCACCGCCGAGGCCTCGATGGTCGGAGCGATCGCGGACTGGTTCGCCGTGACCGCACTGTTCCGGCACCCGCTCCATCTCCCCATTCCGCATACCGCCCTGATACCGACTCGCAAGAACATGTTGGCGCGGAGCCTGCAGGACTTCGTCACCGAGAACTTCCTCAGCGAAGACGTGGTCCGTACGCGCGTCGCCGATGCTCAGGTGACACGACGACTCGGTGAGTGGCTCGCCATCCCCGAGCACGCCGCGCGCGTCGTGGCGGAGGCGTCGTCGTTGCTCAGGATGGGACTGGAGAAGATCCGTGACGAAGATGTCGATGACGTCGTACGACTCGAGCTGCTGCCGCGGCTGGCTGAGGAGCCGCTGGCACCCCTGCTCGGTCAGCTGCTCGGCGACATCGTCGACGACGGGGCGCACCACGGCCTCGTCGACCTCGCGCTCGACGAGGCCGACCGCTGGCTGTCCGGCAACGAGCAGGCCTTCTCGGAGGCAATCCGGACGCGCGCGCCCTGGTGGACCCCCACCTGGCTGGACGACCAGGTGGCTTCTCGAATCCATCACGAGGTCCTCGCCTGGATCCGGGAGGTCCGAGGCGACGCAGATCATCGTGCCCGCAGGGCGGTCGACGACCTGCTCGCACAACTGGCCGGCGACCTCCGGGAGGATCCCGAGGTGCAGGCCCGTGCGGAGCGGGTCAAGGCGCGCCTGCTGAGCCAGCCCCAGGTGGCCGACACGGCAGTCTCTCTCTGGCGCGCGCTGAGCCGGACCCTCCACACCACGCTGGCCGACCCCGACAGTCCGCTGCGAGCGAGGGTCGAACATCGTCTCCAGCAGCTTGCTGCACAGCTGCGCGAAGATCCAGACCTGCGCCATCGATGGGACACCCACGCCGCCGACCTCGCTGCCTTCATCGTCGGTCGCTACGGCGACGAGCTCACCACGGTCATCACCGACACGATCGAGCGCTGGGACGGACAGGAGGCCGCCAACCGGATCGAGCTCTTCGTCGGTCGGGACCTGCAGTTCATCCGTATCAACGGCACTCTGGTCGGCGGGCTGGCGGGTCTCGTCATCTACACGGTGGCGGCCCTGCTCTGAGCGACGTGGACCGCGGTCAGCAGAATGTCCATTTACGCGTAACATCGGAGACGTGTCCGGTCGACCCAGCAGGTCCGTACGGCGGATCGCACCTCGCCTCAGCGCCAGTGGCAGACCGGCGGCGATGCCGGACGACGACCTGACCGATGACGCGCTGCTCCGTCGCGTCGACTGGGGCGACGCGGATCTTTCGGGTCGCCGAGCCCGGCTCGTCGACGTCGAGGAGTGCCATCT
>JANLYC010000522.1:0-10105 GCA_031365435.1 Nocardioidaceae bacterium | reverse complement strand
CGGCCGACATCACCGAGAACGGCATCGAGGCGCGCGCCTCCGCGGGGCTGCTCGAGGGTGTCGACTCCATCGCCGGTGCGGTCGCGACTCTGCTCGATCGGCTCGGTGACGACGGGTACGTCGCGGTGATGGCCTACCTCGACTCCGAGCGCGACGCATCGCTGCACGCCGTGCGAGCCTCGTTGAGCCGCCGTACCGGGCGGCCGACCACGTTCGGGTGGGGTCCCCGGTTCCTGCACTCGACCGGCCAGTACCACAAGGGTGGGCCGCCCCAGGGTGTCTATCTGCAGATCACCTCGACGGAGAGTCGCGACGTCGCGATTCCGGACCGGCCGTTCTCGTTCGGGACGCTGATCAGGGCGCAGGCCGCCGGAGACGCCCGGGTCCTGGCCGAGCACGACCGCCCGGTGCTCAGGCTGCATCTGCTCGATCCGACCACGGGAGTCGCGTCGCTGGAGGGCCTGTTGCGATGATCCTGGAGGCCACCGACGGGGAGCACCCCAACCCGCTACGCGACCCACAGGACCGCCGCCTTCCCAGGATCGCCGGTCCCTGCGGGGTCGTGATCTTCGGTGTCACCGGCGACCTGGCGCGCAAGAAGCTCATGCCCGCCATCTACGACCTCGCCAACCGGGGCCTGTTGCCGCCGGGCTTCTCGTTGGTGGGGTTCGCCCGGCGCGACTGGGCTGACCAGGACTTCGCCGCGATCGTGCACGACGCGGTGATGGAGCACGCCCGGACGCCGTTTCGCGAGGAGGTGTGGCGTCAGCTCGCGCAGGGATTCCGCTTCGTGCCGGGCGACTTCTCCGACGACGTCGCGTTCAACCAGCTGCGGAGCACGATCGAGGAGCTCGACCGCGAGCGGGGCACCGCCGGTAACCACGCCTTCTACTTGTCGATCCCGCCGCGGTTCTTCCCGGACGTGATCGGGCAGCTGAAGGAGCACGGCCTGGCCGAGGATCACGGTGGCTCATGGCGACGCGTGGTCGTCGAGAAGCCCTTCGGGCACGACCTCAGGAGCGCGCAGGAGCTCAACGCCATCGTGTCGGAGGTCTTTCCGCGCGAGTCGGTGTTCCGGATCGACCACTACCTGGGCAAGGAGACGGTGCAGAACATCCTGGCGCTCCGCTTCGCCAATCAGCTCTTCGAGCCGATCTGGAACGCCAACTATGTCGACCATGTGCAGATCACGATGGCCGAGGACATCGGCATCGGTGGCCGCGCCGGCTACTACGACGGCATCGGTGCGGCCCGGGACGTGATCCAGAATCACCTGCTGCAGCTGATGGCCCTCATCGCGATGGAGGAACCAGTCTCGTTCGAGGCGCAGAGCCTGCGGACCGAGAAGCAGAAGATCCTGCTCAGCGTGCGTCACCCGTCCCGGCTCGACCTGCACACCTCGCGCGGCCAGTACGCCGCCGGCTGGGCAGGCGGCGAGAAGGTCAAGGGCTACCTCGACGAGGACGACATCCCGAAGTCATCCACGACCGAGACGTTCGCGGCGATCAAGCTCGAGATCGACACCCGCCGCTGGGCCGGCGTGCCGTTCTACCTGCGCCACGGCAAACGGCTGGGCCGCCGGGTCACCGAGGTGGCTGTGGTCTTCAAACGCGCGCCGCACCTTCCGTTCACGGCCACGGCCACCGAGGAGCTGGGCCAGAACGCCCTGGTGATCCGGGTGCAGCCGGACGAAGGCGTGACCGTGCGCTTCGGATCGAAGGTGCCGGGTACGGCGATGGAGATCCGCGACGTCAACATGGACTTCGCCTACGGCGGCGCCTTCGTCGAGTCGAGCCCCGAGGCGTACGAGCGGCTGATCCTCGACGTGCTGCTCGGCGACCCACCGCTGTTCCCCCAGCACGAGGAGGTCGAGCTGTCATGGCGCATCCTCGACCCGATCCTCGACTACTGGGCCGGGCTCGGAAAGCCCGAGCCCTAAGAGTCCGGGACGTGGGGTCCCCCGTCGTCGGTGGAGATGCTGGCCCGCGAGGGCCGCGTCTGGCGCAGGCCGTGAGGCGAGGAGAAGCATGAGCATCGAGCTGACCGGAACCAACGCCGCCAAGATCGCCAGCGCTTTGTTGACCGAGCGCAGGCTAGCGGGCTCGCCCTCGATGGGGATGGTCCTGACCTTCGTGGTGGTCGCGGACGAAGGCGACCACTACGACGCCCTCAAGGCGGCCCGCGCCGTTTCGCGTGAACACCCCTCGCGCATCATCGGCGTCATCCGACGGTCGGCGCGCGGCCCGGCCAACCTCGACGCGGAGGTCAAGATCGGCGACGGCGGCGCAGGGGAACAAGTACTGCTCCGCATGTCCGGGGAGCTCGCCCATCATCCCGAGAGTGTCGTCCTGCCGTTGCTGTTGCCCGACTCGCCCGTGGTGTGCTGGTGGCCCAGCAAGGCCCCGGTCGACCCCAAGGCCGACCCGATCGGTGCGCTGGCGCAACGGCGTATCACCGACGCCGCCTCGATCGAGCGCGGCCGCACGACGGCGATGATGACCCAGGCGCACAACTATGCCGACGGCAACACCGACCTGTCGTGGACGAGGCTTACCCCGTGGCGGGCACTCCTCGCCGCTGCCCTGGACCAGTACCCGGCGAAGATCAAGGGTGGCCGGGTGGCGGCTGAGCGGTCCAACCCCAGCGCCGACCTGCTCGTGGCCTGGTTGACCCACCGGCTCAAGGTCCCCATCGACCGGTCCACGTCGCGCGGCCCGGGCATCACGACTGTCAGCCTGATGACCGGTGGGGGTGAGATCCAGATCTCCCGCCCCGACGGACTGCTCGCGCAGTTCACGATCCCCAATGCTCCCGACCGTCCGGTCGCCCTGAAACGACGAGCCCTGGCCGAGCTGCTGGCCGAGGAGCTGCGCCGGCTCGACCCCGACGACATCTACGAGCAGACCGTTCACACGCTGTGCAAGATCGCCGACAAGAACGGCATCCGCCGTACCGATGCGGCCAAGAAGGGGGCGGAGAAGGCACAGGTCACGCCGGTGGTGGTCGGGACCGACCAGACGCTCGTCGCCGGCCGGGCGACCCAGCATCGACGTCGCGCCCGGGCCGAGGCCGAGGAGAAATCCTCGACACCCACCGGCACGGCCAAGAAGACCGCCGCCAAAGCCCGCGCCACCACGTCGTCGCGGACGCGGAAGCGCACGGCCGAGAAGGCCACGACCCGGCGATCGGCGAAGAAGGCACGATGAGCAGCCCCTCCGTGATCGTCCACCGCTCACCCGCCGTGCTGGCCGCCTCGGTGTGCGCGCGGCTCATCACCACGCTCGTCGACATCCAGTCGGGCGGTCGCATCCCGCACTGGGTGCTGACCGGTGGGTCCATCGCTGACGCCGTGCACCGCGCCATCGCCGCCTCGCCCGCCCACGACGCAGTCGACTGGACCCGGGTGGAGCTGTGGTGGGGCGACGAGCGCTTCGTGGCCGCCGACGATTCGGACCGCAACGAGAAGCAGGCGCGGGTGGCGCTGCTGGACCACCTACGCCTTGACCCGGACCGGGTCCACGCGATGCCGAGCGCTGACGGGCCGACCTCCGACCCCGAAGCGGCAGCCGGGGCCTATGCCCGCGAGCTCGCCGTCGCCACCCGGCCGGAGGACCACGGAATGGTCCCGATGTTCGACGTGGTCATGCTCGGCGTCGGACCCGACGGCCACGTGGCCTCACTGTTCCCCGAGCGGCCCGCTTTGTACGACGAGCGCGCAGTGACTGCGGTCCGTGGAGCGCCGAAGCCGCCACCGACACGGCTGTCGTTGACCATGAGCAGTCTGCAACACGCACGCGAGGTGTGGTTCATCGTCTCCGGTGAGGAGAAGGCCAGAGCGGTCCATCTTGCGCTGTCGGGCGCCGGGGTGGTGCAAGTCCCTGCGGCCGGACCGCACGGGCAGCAGCGGACCGTCTGGATGCTCGACCAGAAGGCGGCTTCTCAGCTGCCGAGCGGACTCGCGCGGATCGCGTCACCCTGACTGGCGGCTCGCTCAGAGCCCCCACGGTGGTCGAGCTTGTCGAGACCCGCCAAAAACTGTTGTGGATAACGCCAAGCGGGGTGGGCGTTGTCGGACGCGACAGCTATGATCGAACGTATGTTCGACAATGACCTAGAGGCGCTCGACGAGCTGGCCACCCTGGCCGCCGCCGAACACGCACGCGCGGTCGTTGAACAGGGCGAGGTCAGGTTGTTGCAGACCGCGGCCCACTGGGCTGACCTGCACAGTGAGCTCGCCCGCCCCACCAGCCCGCTGCTGCCCGGCAGCGAACAGCTGGTCTTCTTCGGCGGTGATGGGACACCAGCGTTGGCGGAGTTTGCGCCGGCCGAGCTCGGGGTCGTTCTCGCCACCTCCACCACAGCCGCCGAACGGCTCGTCGCGGACGCGTTGGACCTGCGGCACCGACTCCCGCGCCTGTGGGCGAGGATCGTGGCCGGTGAGGTGAAACCGTGGGTCGGCCGCAAGACCGCTGACGCCACCCGCCACCTGTCGGAAGACACCGTGGCGGTGGTGGACCGTCGGATCGCCAGATACGCCCACTCGTTGTCGTGGGGCCGGATCGAAGCCATCATCACCGCGACCTGGATGGAGTGCGACCCGGACGCGGCTGCTGGAGCGGATGCGGACGCACAGGGGTCGCTGGGGGTGTGGCTGGCCCAGGCCGGCGAGCACGGCACCAAGAAGATCTTCATCCAGGCTGAAGCAGCCGACGCGATCTGGTTCGACTCCACCGTCGACCGCACCGCCGACGGACTCGGTGTCCTGGGAGATCCCCGGGGCAAGGACGCCCGGCGGGCCGCCGCGGTCGGGATCCTGGCCCGACCCCAGGCAGCCCTGGACCTGTTCGACCAGGCCGCCCAGGCCACCCGGGGCGCCGACGGCCACGCTGAAGCCACCGACTCGACCGGCCCGGACGTCGAGGTCTCCGCGGCGATGCGCCGTCAGGTGGACACCGGCCCTGACGTGACGTTGTACGTCCACCTCACCGACCTGGCCCTGAGCACCGGCACTGGGGTGGCGCGGGTCGAGGGCATCGGCCCGGTGACCCTGGACCGAGTCAAGACCTGGCTCGGCCACACCAACGTGACCGTCAAACCCGTCATCGACCTGACCGACCAGGTGCCGGTCGATGCCTATGAGATCCCGGACCGGATCCGTGAAGCCGTCCACCTCACTGTCCCGGTCGACTGCTTCCCGTATGCCACCTCCACCCGACGCAGCGGTGACATCGACCACACCACGCCGTTCCGCAAACCTGATGATGGGGGTCCACCGGGCCAGACCGGGCTCGGCAAGCTCGGCCCCGTGACCCGCTTCCATCATCGCGTGAAAACCCACGGTGACTGGCAAGTGGTGCAACCGTTCACCGCCGTGTTCGTGTGGCGCAGCCCGACCGGCCGATATCTCCTCGTCGACCACACCGGCACCCACCGGCCAGTGTCCGCTGCACCAGCACTCCCGGCTGCCTGAGCGCCCACCCGGGCGTTACCCGGGGTATCCCGATTCGGCGGGAAGATGTCGAGCTCGCTCAGCACCTCATGGACGCAACTTTCGTGCTGTTGCCGGCTACCACCGCTTCCCGGTTTCGTTCGGAGCCGGGATCGCGAGGCCGAAGGCCGCAGACAACGCTCTCGGTATGGTTGCTCGGGTGACCTGGGACCCGATCGATGACGCCGTGGCTGAGGCCGAGCGCAGGGGGAGCATCTCGGACCGGGACGTCTCGGTGTCCGTTCAACACTTCAGCGCAGTTGTGCGCACTGTGTGCCAGGAGTGGGGCTTGACGGTCGAGCGCTGGCTCGAGGGCGGGGCGGGTACACCGCCCCTGGCGGTGAGGCGGGACCACGGTTCGGCGGCCGTTCTCAAGATCGCGGAACCGGGGGGCCTCGATGTGGCCGCCCGCGTCATGCGAGCTGACGGCGGCCACGCCTACGCGAAGGTCCTGGCGTGGAAGGCAGACCACGGTGCACTGCTCCTTGAGCGGCTCGGGCACGATCTCTGGACTGAGTCGTCCACGTTGAACGGCCAGGGTCACGTGCTCGTGCCCCTGCTACGGGAGGCCTGGCGAGTGCCACTGGCGTCTGGTCGCCCGTTCCAGAGCAAGGCATCCGGTCTGCTCGCCATCCTGGCCGACTTGGGTCCGCGCTACGGGACCCAGCATGAGGATGTGCTCGTCGTCGCGACCGAGTACGCGAAGGAGTTGGCGGCCTCCGAACGGGCGGAAGTGGTGTGTCACGGTGACCCGCATGCGGGCAACGTGCTCCGCCGCGGACAAGACTGGGCACTGATCGACCCCGATGGATTCGTCGGAGAGCGCGCCTACGACCTCGGGGTCGTCATGCGGGACGGTTGTCGGGAGATCATGGATGCGGAGGCGTCCCAGCCCGGCGCAGCGCGATCAATGCTGCGTGAGGCATGCCGCCGCTTGTCCGAGTCAGCGAAGACTGATCCCGAGCGGGTCTGGCGATGGGCCTTCGTGGAGCGCGTGACGACCGCCCTTTTCCTTCGTTGGCACGGCCACTCCCGCCAGTCAGCAACCTTCATGGGCACGGCCACCCTCCTCGCGCACTAGAAACAGCAGAACTCACCGCGATCAGCAACTGAGTCAGAGGGCACCGAGCGCGTTCGTCCGTGCCATGTCGGCGAGGTCGGGAGTCGCCCAGATCGTCCCGGGCTCCGGGGCCTCCGGCGTCACGTCGTGGGTCTCGACGAGACGGGCCGGGTCGGTCGCCGCCGGCAATCGGGTGAAGTCACGGGCAACGCGGTGCTCCGCGACCTCGCGTACGTGCGCGGCTCGTGAGCTCGTCCGACGCGACATCATGCGTCCAGCGTACGTGGGACGGGCGCGGCTCAGAAGATGATCTCGCCGGACTTGCGCTTGGCGCGCAGCGACTGCAGCGCCTCTTCGAGGATCTCTTTGGCCTCTGCGTCCGAACGACGCTCCTTCACGTAGGCCAGGTGCGTCTTGTAGGGCTCGATCTTGGGCGGCGGCGGCGGGTTGTCGGAGTCCCGGTTGGCCGGCAGTCCACAGCGCGGGCAGTCCCAGGTGTCGGGGATCTGGGCGTCGACGGCGAACATGGGGGCAGTCTCGTGCCCATGAGCGCAGAAGTACGTGATGCGTTGTCGCGGTGCCGCGTCTCCGCGCTCGGCCTCCCCCATCGGCCCAGCACCCACACGGCTCCCTCGGATGGCGCTGCCACCAGCCACGTCTACTCCTCGACTGTCGTCGGTCTAGATGATGTCCGGGCTGGTTGGCTCGGCATCAGGTGCGTTGCTCGGGATCAGGTGCGTTGATTGTACGTCGTCAGACCGGCTCAGCCCGTGTTGACCGCTCAACCGTTCTTCAGCAACAAGCCGAGAGAGATGATGCAAGCGAACCAGATGACCGCCACACCGATCGTGATCCGGTCAAGGTTCTTCTCCGCGATGGACGATCCACCGAGGCCGCTCGAGACACCGCCGCCGAACATGTCGGACAATCCGCCACCGCGACCCTTGTGCAGCAGGATCATCACGATGAGGAGAAGGCTCGTCAGGACGAGCAGGATGCTGAAAGCCGTAACCACGAGGAGATACCTTACCTGCTGCCCTCAGCTCAGAGGACAGGCATGTCGTAGAAGCGGCAGATGCCACCGAACTCGTCCGCCTGCAGGGACGCCCCGCCGACGAGACAACCGTCGACATCGGGTTGCGCCATGATGCCCCCGACGTTCGCCGCCTTGACCGAACCGCCATAGAGGATCCGGACGGCTGCACCGACCCCGGCCCCGTGCACCTCGGCCAGCCTGGTCCGGATGGCCGCGCACACCTCCTGAGCATCCTCGGGCGTCGCGACCTCACCGGTTCCGATCGCCCAGACCGGCTCGTAGGCGACCACGAGCTCGGCGACCTGTTCTGCGGTGAAACCAGCCAGCGACCCGTCGACCTGACGCAGCGTGTAGGGCACCTGGTCTCCGGCCCGCCGGATCTCGAGCCCCTCGCCGACGCACACGATGGGGACGATGCCGGCGGTGACGGCCTTGTGCGCCTTGGCGTTGACCAGAGCGTCGTCCTCAGCGTGGTACTCGCGCCGTTCGGAGTGGCCGACCACGACGTAGGAACAGCCGAGCTTGCTGAGCATCCCGGTGGTGATCTCGCCGGTGTAGGCGCCCTCATCGTGTGTCGAGACGTCCTGCGCGCCGTAGCGGATGCTGAGCCGGTCCCCGTCGACGACGGTCTGGACGCTCCGCAGGTCGGTGTACGGCGGGCAGACGACGACCTCGGCCTTGGCAAAGTCGTGCTTCTTGTCCGCCAAGGTCCACGCGAGCTTCTGGACGAGGACGACGGCCTCGTGATGGTTCAGGTTTGCTTTCCAGTTGCCGGCCATGAGGGGCGTGCGTTGGTGTCGTGCCATGCGGGTCGGGAGCCTGTCTGGGTGAGTGAAAGGGCAGAGGAGTCGTCCGGGCTCAGGGTTCTCGGAGAATGTCGAGGCCTGGGAGGTTGCGTCCCTCGAGGTACTCGAGGCTGGCGCCGCCGCCGGTCGAGATGTGACCGAACTGGTCGTCGTCGAAGCCGAGCTGGCGGACGGCCGCTGCGGAGTCTCCCCCGCCGACGACCGACAACCCGTCGACTTCGGTGAGTGCCTGTGCCAACGCCTTCGTCCCCGCCGCGAACGCGGGCATCTCGAAGACGCCCATGGGACCGTTCCAGAAGACCGTCTTGGCGTCGGACAGCGCGGCCGCGAAGTTCTTGGCCGACTCTGGGCCGATGTCGAGACCGAGCTGGTCGGCCGGCATCGCATCGGCGTCCACCACGGTCGCGGGGGCGTCGGCGGCGAGCTCGGGGGCGACCACGATGTCGGTCGGCAGCACGATCTCGACCCCGGACGCCTCCGCCCGGGCGAGATAACGGCGTACGACGTCGAGCTGGTCCTCCTCGAGCAGGCTGCGACCGACTTCGTGACCTTGCGCCTTGAGGAACGTGAACACCATGCCGCCACCGATCAGCAGTCGGTCGGCCTTGCCGAGCAGGTTGTCGATGACGCCGAGCTTGTCGGACACCTTCGACCCCCCCAGCACCACGGCGTACGGCCGCTCCGGGTCGTCGGTCAGCCGCCGCAGGACGTCCACCTCGGCCAGCACCAGGCCGCCGGCGGCGTGGGGCAGCCGCGTCGCCAGGTCGTAGACGCTGGCCTGCTTGCGGTGCACGACGCCGAAGCCGTCGCTCACGAACGCATCACCGAGCGCTGCGAGCTTGGCGGCGAAGGCGCCCCGCTCATCGTCGTCCTTGCTGGTCTCGCCGGCGTCGAAGCGGACGTTCTCGAGCAGGACCACGTCACCGTCGGACATGCTCTCGACTGCCTTGTGGGCGGAGTCGCCGACCGTGTCGGTCGCGTGCGTGACCTCGGTGCCGAGGATCTCAGCGAGCCGCGCGGCCACCGGGGCGAGCGAGAACGCCGGGTCCGGCTCGCCCTTGGGACGGCCGAGGTGCGCCATCACGATGACCTTGGCTCCGCGTCGACGCAAGTCCTCGATCGTCGGCACGCTGGCGCGGATGCGCCCGTCGTCGGTGATCGTGCCGCCGTCGAGGGGCACGTTGAGGTCGGACCTGAGCAGCACCCGCTTGCCCTGGAGCCCGCCAAGGGACTCGGCCAGCTGGTCCAGCCCCGGCAGCGCAGCTGACATCGCGGAGCCGCTCAGAGCGAGGCGCCGACGTAGTTGACCAGGTCGACCAGGCGGTTGGAGTAGCCCCATTCGTTGTCGTACCAGCCGACGACCTTCACCTGGTTGCCGAGCACCTTGGTGAGACCGGCGTCGAAGATGCAGGAATGCGGGTCGGTCACGATGTCGGACGACACGATCGGGTCCTCGGTGAACTTCAGGAAGCCCTTGAGCTCGCCTTCGGCGGCCGCTTTGAGCGCCGCGTTGACCTCGTCAGCCGTGGTCTCGCGACCCGCCTCGAACGTCAGGTCGGTGGCCGAGCCGGTCGGCACCGGGACGCGCAGCGCGTAGCCGTCCAGCTTGCCCTTGAGCTCCGGCAGCACCAGCCCGATCGCCTTGTCGGCGCCGGTGGAGGTCGGCACGATGTTGATCGCCGCCGCGCGCGAGCGGCGCAGGTCCTTGTGCGGAG
>JANLYC010000117.1:0-8550 GCA_031365435.1 Nocardioidaceae bacterium | reverse complement strand
ACGATCGACTCACCCGGCCGCCGTGTGACCGGAGGTAGGATCCGAGGCGGTTCGCTCATGTGTTCGAATATATACCGGAAGCCGACAGTCTGCGAGGGTGAGCTGAGGGACTGTGGAAACCCTCGTGCAGCCAGCGCCGTTTGGCTTCGCGGGAAGGCGCTGGGGTAGGCTGTCGCAGCCGTTCCGGAGCGTCTCGTGGCGCTGTTGGGGCGGCATCGGGCTGTGGCGCAGTTTGGTAGCGCACTTGACTGGGGGTCAAGGGGTCGCAGGTTCAAATCCTGTCAGCCCGACCGAAGAAACCGGCTCTGAACTGCGGAAACGCTGGGTCAGAGCCGGTTCTTCATTTGAATCCGGAGGCGCTATTCCCCACTTATTCCCGACGTATTCGCGCCTCCCTCCGGATCTGTCGCGGCCAGCTCGGCCTTGTCCACAGCGCCCGCGCGCGAGGCTCGACCTAGACGTTGGAACGCTTCTCGCTCGAGTCGCGATCGAAGGACCGAGCGGAGTGTGGGTCACTCGACACGCCGTACATCGAACGGAGTGTCTCCACCGCCGCCAGTTGTCGCTGGCTGTGCGGGCTCGCGCAGGACTCGCCTTCGTCGCCGGGGACTGGATCGAACGAGTGGAGAACGATCCGCTCAAGTAGTTCTCCCAGCGTCTCGTCGTTGAAATCGGCGAGTCCTTTGAGCACCTTGACGAGGTTCTTCTCCATGCGCACGCCGAGCTGGACCCGTTCCGTTGGGGATATCATGGGACCAAGTTACCTAGGTAACAGTTGTCGTGCAACTCCCTTCATGTGCACCGCGCAGGTCGCGCTTGTGGAAGGCCAGCATGCTCTGGCCCGGCCCACGAGCCGCGACACGGTGCTTTCCCGACCGCTCAGGCTGTCCATTCCAGGATCGCTCTCCCCTGTCGGCACTGTGTGGTGAAGTGACCCCATGATCTGGGCGACGCACCCCGTGACACCGGACCGCTTCGACGACTTCGCTGACGTCATCAATCGCAACCGCAGGGCCAACCACTGTTGGTGCCTATCCCACCGGCTACAGGCTGCGGAGATCGAGGAGCTAGGCGATGGAAGCCGAGAGCAGGCCATGCGGCAGCTGTGCACGCGTGAGCACCCGCCTGGTGTTGTGGCCTACCGCGACGGCGAACCCGTGGGATGGTGCAACGTCGGGCCACGCACGGAGATCACACGGTTGACCCGCTCGCGTCTCATCAGGCCTGTCGACGACCTGCCGGTATGGAGCATCGTCTGCATCGTGGTCCGCGCCGGCCATCGCCGGCGGGGCGTGACAGCACCGCTACTCGAGGGTGCGGTCGCCTACGCCGCCTCGCACGGGGCACCCGCTGTGGAAGCGCATCCGGTGGACCCTCCAGGACGGATGGACCTGACCATGGCGTTCGTAGGGACCAGATCGATGTTCGAACGAGCCGGGTTCCGGGTGATCGGCAGCACGCAGGCCGTGGCTAGCGGGATGCCGCGCCTGATCATGCGGAGAGACCTCCGCGAGCAGCGCTGACCCGGCCGACCCGTGGCCTCTGCACGCTTGGAGTTCCTTTAGGGACGGCGCCCGAACCAGTCGAGCAGACAATCCTGCAACGCC
Organism: Nocardioidaceae bacterium; assembly: GCA_031365435.1. Lineage (GTDB taxonomy): Bacteria > Actinomycetota > Actinomycetes > Propionibacteriales > Nocardioidaceae > JANLYC01. The sequence continues at coordinate 6,943 of JANLYC010000117.1, read as the reverse complement.
GCGCTGCGAGGCAAGGTTCCACTGGGGCCTGCGCCGTAAGCCCCGTAGGCGAGCATGTCAGCCAGATGCGGCTCGACCATGTCTACGAGGGCGGAAACGACGTGCGGGTCAAGAGTCTCATCGAGCCGCGCTGCACGACGGAGGTCCCAAGCATGGATCACCAGGTCAACCAGACGGAACCGCAAGAACGCGGCAGCCGAGACTTGGCCCCTCGGCCCGGCAACGGGCTGCTCGGGCGCCGTGTCAGCGAACGCGTGCTTCTGCTGCCGTGCTGAGTCCACGACTGCTGCGATGGGATCGTCCCCGAGCTGATCGCCCGCGGCGATGGCCCGAGCTTCGTCGCGATCGACGCCGGCCAACAGCAGCGCGGTGAAGCGGTTCCCAACCACCACGTGCTCAACCAAATCACGTACCGAGATCTCAGACGGTGTCGGTCGGTCCCACGAGTCCGCGGGAAGCTGACGTACCGCTCGTTCGAATTCTGCAGACGCCTCGTCTATCAAGTCCACCATCGAAGACTAAGCAGTGGCCGGGGACTTCATAAGGGGACCGCATCCGCAATCCGTGGCAGCCGCTGGTGAGCGTGCCTCTCACGCCGGGCAGCCGCGGTCACTCGGGTGCCCGGCTACATCCGCCATCCGACATCTCCCTGGAGTCCGTCCAGGCGGCACCGGTCTGCGAGCGCTGGGGATCTCCGACCTGTTGGCGCTCCTGGACGACCGGGGCTGATCGGCGTACCGCGCAGGTAGGGTCACGCGCCGACTTCACACTCCTGCGGGTCGATGGCACCGAGGTTCCTGACCACCCCGAAGGTGCCAGCGTGGGACTGCGCGATGTACATGTTCAACCGGACGTGGTGCTGACCCGGCACCATCTCGGCGGGGCCGCCAGGGCCCTGGTCGATGCGAGCGTGGTCCAGCGCTCCGATGACATCGTCCTGGTTCAGTGAGCCGGCCTCGTTGACGGCCGCCTCCCACAGCTTCAAACCGCGGTACATCCCGGTGCATGCGCTGCCGGCGGTGAACATCGCACTGCCGGGATAGCGCTTCTCGTACGCGTCGAGCAGTCCGGCGCTGAACGGTTCATTGACGTCCCGGTAGTAGTCGAGGCAGCCGTAGAGGCCTTCGACATGCTCTGCGGGCACGAGGTTCAGGAAGTTCTCGTCGAAGTACGTGCAGACGAGGTGTCCGCCGTTCTTCGTGAAGCCGGCGTCGTAGAGCCGCTCGAGAAAAGGCGTCAGCCCCGGGGGCACGATCGTGTTGAACACCACGTCTGCACCACTGGCCATGATGTCGTCGACAGTCCGGTCGTAGTCGGTGTGATCCATGGGGAAGTACTCCTCGCCAACGATCGATCCACCCTCGGCGGCGACTGCCTCCCGGACCTTCTTGTTCATGACGTGCGGCCAGATGTAGTCGGCTGACGGCATGTAGAACGTCTTGGCTCCGGTCTGCCGCATCAACCAGGGAATGAGGGGTTCGACCTGCTGCGCGGGAACCGGGCCCGTGCAGAAGATCAGGGGGTCGCACTCCTGACCCTCATACTGCTCCGGGTAGATGTACAGCGTCCTGCCCTTGTCGACTGCCGACCTCTTGATGGCCTGGCGGGTGGAGCTGTAGATACCACCGAGGATGACGTCGACGTTCTCCTGCTCGACCAGCTTGGCTGCAGCGGTCTCCGCTGCACCGTCCTCGGTCGCGCTGTCCTCGATGAACAGCTCGATGGGCTGACCGAGCAGGCCGCCCTGTGCGTTGATGTCGTCGATGACCATCGTGGCGACGTTCGCGTTCGCGATGCCCATGAACGACAGTGGACCGGTCTGGTCGGTGACGATGCCGACTCGCGCCGGCCGTTCGGTTGTGCTTGTCATGGCTTGTCCTCTCAGTACGGATCGGGGACGAGCGCTGTCGATCACCGGACACGCGACCGGAGGTCGAAGTCAGCGCCCGTCCCTGGCCCACGAGTTGGCGATGGTTGAGCCGCATCCCCGGGACTGCTGGGGTTGCGGAGGTGTCACTAGGCCCTGTACGTGCCGACGATCTCGGCGGCTTGAGGCTTCTGCTTGTGCCCGGCATCGGCCAGGATCGGAGGGACCTCGGGGTCGGACACGAAGTTCTGCCACCCTTCTGCATCCCAGTCGAAGACTGCCCAGACCCGGTCGTCCTGGCTGGGATCCTGGTACACCGTCGAACCCTTGGATCCGTGCTCTTCGCGCTTCGCAGCGCCCTTTTCTCCGAACACGGCCAGGAACTGGTCGAGGTCCTTCACCGTCGTGGTTGCGAGTAACATCTTGGTCTCCGTTCGTCGTGATCCCAGTGGATCTACTTGCTCGCCGGTCCAGGTTGTTGGACCAGTGCCAGCCTCCTGTGGTCACGTGTTGCGCCGCATCGGGAGACCTCCTCATTTTTGGTCGCCTTGCGCTGCCGGCAGTCGCCCAGCACGCGTCGGCAAAGCCGCGTGATCGGGTGCACAGGTGGCCGGTCCGGCGGCTCAGCCGGCGGTATCGCTCCCGACGACTGCCTGCTCGAGCGCCCAGCGGGTCGCCCCGGCACGGTTGGACACGCCGATCTTGGTGTAGATGTTCTGGATGTGGCGATCAGCGGTCTTCGACGAGATGAACAGCTGCTCTGAGACCTCGCGCGTCGTCGCGCCATCAGCGACGAGGCGTAGCACCTGCACCTCTCGTCGGGTCAGCCCCCCAGGTCTCGCGCCTTGCGCCTCCGGGGTGAGCTGACGGCGGGCGATCGCGATCTGTTCCCCTGCGTAGGCGGCGGCATCGTTCAGATCCATCGCGACGCCGAACGAGTGAAACCTGGCCGACTTCTTCTCGCCGAGCCTTCCCGCCAGGTCGGCGCCGAGGTCGGTCAGGTCCGGAACGTGATGCAGGCTGGACGGCTCGCAGGACATCGCTCCGAGCAGCGTGGTCGCCGCCTCCAGACGGCCGAGGCGCTCGAACAGTGCCGGCAGGCTGGCGAGCGTGATGATGAGCTGTGGCACGTTGCGCGCCCGGCGGAAAGTCTCGATCGCGGGCGCGAACAGGTCAAGAGCCGCTTCGAGGTCTCCGTCGGAGGTGTGCAGCCGTGCCGCGTCGCGGGCCATGAAGCCTTCGAAGAACCCGACGCCATGCTCACCGACGAACTCGACACCCTCGTCCCAGGCCAGCAGCGCACGCTGGGCATCCACCTTCGAATACGTCAGGCCGACAATCCACAGGGTGTAGGCGATCCAGTACGGATTTCCTACTTCGCGGGCGGCGGTGACTGCCTCGTCGGTGAGCGCCAGCGCCTCATCGACACGACCGGCCGATTGGAGGCCGTCGACATAGGCGGCGATTCCGTAGGCGCGCGAGGCACCGGGCAACCCGGCCACCGTGCTCGTGAGCTCCACGTAGCGATCGAGGTCGCCGCAGTAGACGTGCGCGAGGGCCTCGATGAAGGTGGCATATCCGGGCTCGCACGGGTCATAGCCGCCGCGGGTCTCCAGCTCGGTCGCCCGGTGCGCGTTGGTGGCTGCCGCCTCGGCGCGTCCGACGAAGCACGCATAGCCCGCAGCCGTGTACAAACGCGGAAGGCGCGGGACGTCGGCCGCCGTCGCTGCCTCCAGCAGGTCCTCCGCCCAGCCTATGGTTTCGAACAGCTCGACCGAGAATCCCAGCAACGCGGCGTGCGCGGCGATGTCCGTCGCCACACGGAGGTTGCCCCGCTCGGCGCTCCAGTGCAGCGCCGAGCGCAGGTTGGCGAGCTCGATCTCGACCCAGTCGACAGCGTCACGCCACCCCGGCCCGTTCCAGCCCCGCCATCGCGATGCGGCCTCCCGCCCGAAGTACGCCGCGTGGCGATCGCGGATGAGCTCGTGCTCGCCGGCCTCGGACAGGCGATCCTCGGCGAACTGCCGAATCGTCTCGAAGAGGCTGTACCTGGTGCGCGCAACGGCGTGGTCGGCGACGACCAGTGACTTGCGGACCAGCGAGTCGAGCTGGGCGAGTATCTCCACCTCATCGGCGCTGTCTGCAGCTGCCAGGATGCCCGCGAGATCGAAGCCGCCGAAGAACACCGAGGCGATGCGGAGCAACTCACGTTCGTCGTCGTCGAGGAGGTCATAGGACCAGTCCACCGTGCGTCGGAGCGTCAGCTGCCGCTCCGGCCCATGTTCCGGACCGGTCAACAGTCGGAACCGGCTGCCGAGCCTGTCCCTGACCTCGACGGCGCTCATGGCGGCCATCCGGGCAGCGGCCAGCTCGATCCCCAGCGGAAGCCCATCGAGGGTCTCGCAGATCTCGATCACCGCAGCGGCCGTCTCAGGCTCTGCCAGTCCAAAGCCCGGTCGCACCATCTGGGCCCGCTCGGCGAACAACGTGACAGCATCGGAAGTCACGCCACCGTCAACCGTCAAGGGCGGGACGGACAGCAGGGCTTCCCCGGCGGTCCACAGGTACTCGCGCGAAGTAGCCAGGATCTTGACGGTCCCGGCCCGCGCCAGGATCTCGCGAATGGCCGAGGTTGCAGCTGCGAGCACGTGCTCGCAGTTGTCCACCACCACCAGCAGTCGTCGGCCTGCGAGCGCCTCGACCACGGTGTCGATCACGTTGGCGTCGCCCTTGGGGATGATGCCGAGTGCCGTCGCGATTGCCGCAGGGACGGAGGCAGGATCGCTGATCGACGCGAGCCGGACTACCCAGACACCGTCGGAGAACTCGCTCGCGAGCTCTGCGCCGACAGCGAGTGCCAGGCGGGTCTTGCCCACGCCGCCGACCCCACTGAGCGTGACGAGGGGGTTGGCCCTGACGAGGTCGGCGACCTCGGTCAACAGTCCCTCACGACCGATCAGCGAGGTGGCCGCGATCGGAAGGTTCCCGGGCTCCCGGTCCCTGCTCACGAGCCCGAGTCTTGCATACGGCTCAGCGGCAGGGATCTGCCGCGAAGGCCAGCCCGGCAGACTCTCCGCCCGCTCTGCTTCTAAGGCCGCCGACCGCTGAACGCCAGCATCTTGTCCTGTGCGCTGGCATCGTCGCGCACCTCGACGGGGCGTCCCATCATGGCTATGCCGAGCGGATTCGGATTCCGCAGGAACTCGCTGGGCGCGTGCTGCAGGCCGGCCATCGCCGCCGCGACGGGGTCAGCCGGCAAGGTGTCGTCGACACCGATCGCTCGTGCGAGATCCCACGTATGGATGAGCCGGTCGCCGATCAGGAAGCCGGCCAGGTCAGGCTTCGGCATACCCCCGAACTGCGGAACAGCTCCCTCCAGGTTGGACGTGTCGGCAAGGACGGCGTCGAGGGCGGCACGGATGTCCGCCCACCCATCACCCGGGCCGATGTCGGCACCGAGCATGCTCAAGGCCGTGCCATGCCACTGCAGATGGTCGACGAGTTCGCGAACCGTCCAGTCCGAGCACGGGGTCTGGTTGTCCCACTGGTCGTCGCCGATCTGCGCGTGGACCTCGGTCCACCTGTCAGCGACCTGTCGCCAGACTTCCTTCGGCTCTGTCATCGGGCTCCGTTTCCCATTGTCCCCAGGCCCGAAGTCTCCCAGACGGTCCGCATGGTTGACTACCCGACGCCGACCGTGGACGACGGCACCGGGCGTACGAGGTCGGGCCTTCCGGCACTTGACCTGATACCCATAGGGGGTATGCTGAGGGAACCGAACACCGACCACCCGGAGGGAAGCGACTTGACCACCCAGACCTACGCCGTGACCGGCATGACCTGCGGGCACTGCGAGCACGCGGTCACGAGCGAGCTGAAGGCCCTGCCGGGGGTCCGCGACGTCACCGTCGACCTCGTCGTCGGTGGCACATCGTCGGTGACCGTCGACGGCACCGGACTCCTCGACGACGCCCAGGTCGCCGCCGCGCTCGACGAGGCCGGCGACTACCAGCTCGCCTGACGCGCAGACCAGCACGAACAACAACAGCAACCAACAGCCACAACCGCGACGGTCGCACCCAGCCCGAAGGAGGTGCCCGACATGAGCGAACAGGCCACGACCCCGTCGCCCGTGAACAATGCCGTCGAGCTCAGCATCGACGGTATGACGTGCGCCTCCTGCGCGGCACGCATCGAAAAGAAGCTCAACAAGCTCGACGGGGTCAGCGCCACCGTCAACTACGCCACCGAGAAGGCCAAGGTGACCTATCCCGCGACCCTGACGACCGACGACCTCGTCGGCGTGGTCGAGGCCACCGGCTACGGCGCCCGTCTTCCTGCTCCGGTTGCTGCACCCGGCTCAGCCGTCCCGGGCGATACCGAGCAGAACAGCAGCGGCGCCGAAGCCGCCGGTTGGTGGCAGCGCCTGGCCTTCTGTGTGGCTCTGACGCTCCCCGTCCTCGCGCTGTCGATGGTTCCGGCCCTCCAGTTCGACAACTGGCAGTGGATCTCCTTGACCTTGGCCTCTCCGGTCGTCGTCTGGGGTGCCTGGCCGTTCCACCGGGCCGCCGCCGTCAACCTCCGGCACGGCGCGGCGACCATGGACACCCTGATCTCGGTCGGCGTCTCGGCCGCCTACCTGTGGTCGTTGTGGGCGCTGCTGTTCACCGACGCCGGGACGACCGGGATGCAGATGCACTTCGACCTGTTCCCCGACGGGGGAGCGCGTGACTACATCTACCTCGAGGTCGCTGCGGCTGTCACCACCTTCATCATCGCCGGCCGCTACTTCGAGGCCCGGGCCAAGCGTCAGTCCGGCGCCGCGCTTCGGGCGCTGCTGGACATGGGCGCCAAGGACGTGGCTCTGCTGCGTGACGGGGCGGAGCTACGCATCCCGGTGAACCAGCTCGCCGTCGGGGACCTGTTCGTCGTACGGCCCGGAGAGAAGGTCGCCACGGACGGCCTCGTCGAGTCGGGCACCTCCGCGATCGACGCCTCGATGTTGACCGGTGAACCCGTGCCTGTGGAAGTGGGACCGGGGGACGCCGTCGTTGGCGCGACGGTCAACGCGGGCGG
>JANLYC010000516.1:0-2673 GCA_031365435.1 Nocardioidaceae bacterium | reverse complement strand
CTTGACGTTGGGTCCGTAGAACTGGACCGGATCGACGCTTGCCGCGTTCTCCTGGGTGACCAGCACGGTGTCCTGGTACTGCACTGGAGGGACGGACTCGCCCTTCGAGAGGGAGATGGCGTTCTTGACGGCCATCTGTCCCATCACGTACGGGATCTGCGCCTGGGTCGCGTCGGTCAGGTGGTCCTTGATGCCCTGGATCATCGTCGGGAAGCCGTCGATGCCAACTGCGATGATCTTCCGGTTGGCAGCCTTGGCAGCCTTCGCGGCACCTAGGCCCATCGCGTCGCTCTCACCGAAGATGGCCTTGATCCCCGGATTGGCCTGAAGCATGTTCTGGGAGGCCTTGAAGCCCTCGGTCTCGTCCCAGTTGGCGGACTGCTTGGCGACCACCTTGATGTTCGGGTTGGCATCGAGGGCCTTCTTGCAGCCTGCGCTGCGCTGCTGCTCCGCGGTCGCCCCGAGGACACCCTGCAGAATGCCGATCTGGCCTGAGCCGCCCATCTTCTTGAACACCCAGTTGCACAACGCCTCGGCCGCTTTCACGCTGTCGGTGGCGATGTAGGTCCCGAGCTTGCCGTTGCCGTCCTCGGGCTTCTCGTCCACCGCGACGACCGGCACGTTGGCCTTGTTGGCAGCCCGCACTCCGGCCGCCGCCGATGTGGCGTCCTGGGCAGTGAAGATGAGCGCGCCAACGCCTTGCGTCAGCAGGTCGTTGACCTGGTTGACCTGCTGCGTCGAGTTGTTGTCAGCGGACAGCAGCACGACGTCGACGCCAAGGTCCTGGGCCGCCTTTTTGATGCCGTCGGCCTCGGCGATGTAGAACAACGACTTCTGGTCCGCGATCGAGACGCCGATGCGGAGCTTCTTGCCACTTCCGCCAGCGGCTGCTCCGCTGCTGGGAGCTGCGCTCCCTCCGGTGTTGCCAGTCGCTTTGGCGGCCGACGTGCTGGAGCCCCCACACGCGCTGGCAAGCAGGGCGGCTACAGCCGCGGTGGTTATGGCCTGCGTGGTCTTGGACAGGTGTCGCACCTTGGTCTCCTCCACCGAACCCGTAGCCGGGAACGAATAGTTATGCTTGAGTTGCATCGCGATTCAATGTAAGGGTGACTCACATCACCGTCAAGGTTTTGATTACTAGCGTCGTTGCGCGGCGGCTGGGAAGGGTCACGACCGATGACAGACAAGGCCACCATCGCTCAGCAACGGCTGATGACCAAGGTCGCGTGGCTCTACCACAACCGGCGGATGCGCCAACGCGACATTGCCGACCGGCTGGGCATCTCTCAGTCCCGCGTGTCCCGCTTGCTGGACCTTGCGATCAGCAACGGCATCGTGCTGACCACGGTGGTCACTCCTGAAGGCCTTCATGCCGAGCTCGAAGAGCAGCTCGAGCAGCGGTACGGCCTGAGGGAAGCCCACATCTTCGATATTGCCGAGGGCATCGAGGGCGCCGAGACCGAGCTGGTCGATTCGCTCGGCCAGCTGGTGGCGGCCTGGCTCCAGGCCCACCCCTTCGAAGCCGAGGTCATCGGCTTCACGTCCTGGAGCCGCTCCCTGCGAGCGACAGTGGCAGCACTGTCGCCGATGCAGTCGTCGGTGAAGTACGTGGTGGAGATGCTCGGGGATGTGGGGCCGGCCACCGTCCAGCACGAGGCCGCGGCTGCCACCCGCCAGCTGGCTGCGTTGACGGGCGCCGAGCCGCTGTTCCTGCGGACCCCGGGAGTGGTCCCGAACCGCGACGTTCGGGAGACCCTGCTCTCCTACGATCCGGATTCCCGACGCGTTCTCGCCCTGTTGGACCAGGTGCAGCTGGCTCTGGTGGGCATCGGAACCTGCGAGATCGTCGAACCGCTGGTAGCCGGGGAGAACTTCTTCACCGCCGAACAGTTCCAGCACGCCCGTGAGCTGGGGGCCGTCGGCCAGGTGAACCTTCGCTTCATCGCAGCCGACGGCACCCCGGTCGTGTCCGAGCTCGACGACCTCGTCGTCGGCGTCAGGCTGCAACAGCTCAAGAACGCCGACCGCGTCCTGGCCGTCGCCGGGGGCCCCAGCAAATACCTGGCCATCCGCGCGTCGCTGCTCGGCGGCTGGGTGAACGCTCTCGTCACCGACCTGGAAACCGCTGAATACCTGCTGGGCGCAGCCTGACAGCTTCGCGTGTCCGGGCTCGCCTCCCGGGCTGAGCCGACCCAGCTCGGGGGCCATCGACGCTTCAGAACCGGCCGGGGAGGTCGATGGTTCAGCTATGACCTTTGGCTGGGCACGTGCCATGGGCCGAAGGCGCCGCTACGGGAGGACCTGACGCCGTGACGCCCACCACGCGAGGCATGCGGGTCGAGAAGATCAAGACGCGGGCGCTCCAGGACGCGATCTTCAACAGCGCCTACTTCTCCAGCATCGCCACCGATGAGCGCGGTGTGATCCAGATCTTCAACGTCGGGGCCGAGCGCATGCTCGGTTACGCGGCTGCCGACGTGGTCAACCAGATCACGCCAGCCGACATCTCCGACCCCGAGGAGCTGGTAGCGCGGGCCAGCAAGCTGAGCCTGGAGCTCGACACGCCGATCACGCCGGGCTTTGCCGCCCTCGTCTTCAAGGCATCCCGCGGCATCGAGGACATCTACGAGCTGACCTACGTACGCAAGGACGGCAGCCGCTTCCCTGCCATCG
>JANLYC010000489.1:0-2339 GCA_031365435.1 Nocardioidaceae bacterium | reverse complement strand
GCCTTGTCCATAGCGCTCGCAGGAAACACGGCCAGTGCCAGCGGAACCGCGGCATCGCCGGCTCCGTCTCCCGCAGCGGCCACGACCACCGCCACGACTGCGGCCACGTACACGAACTTCGAACCCGCCGGGTTGAAGACGTTCGGACTCGACGAAGGAGGCGGCTCGGTCGGTACCAAGTGCCCAGGAGCCGGGCCGTCGAAGTGCTACAACGTCGCCGGGGAGCCGGCGATCCGTGCCGATGCGGCGGGGAACTTCTACGCCGCATCAGAGAACGGCCTCGGCGCCGGCACGGAGGCCTGGAAGTCCACAGATGGCGGCAGGCATTACGTGACTCTGCCGTCGCCCAACGCCGTCTCGACGGGCAATGACTCCGGCGTCGCGCCCGGTGGCGGCGACGTCGACGTCGCGGTCGGCGACGACCCCAACCCCGCCGGGTACTACCCGCTGCACATCGCAAGCCTCAACCTGGCCAACATCGACGTCAGCAACAGCCAGGACGGCGGGAAGAGCTTCCTGCTCCAGCCGGCCGCAGCCAAGATGGTCGGCGATGACCGAGAGTGGATCGCGGCCGACGACTCACACCAGAACGCACTGCAGCTGCCGGTCGAAGGTGGCGACAAGGTGTGCATCTCCTACCACGACACCGTGCAGAACATCAGCGTCGACTGCGACTACAACGGCGGCATCCTGTTCCCGCAGCACAGCAGCGCGATCGACTCCTCCCACGCCGCCTATCTGGTGGCGAACAACGCGATCGGCAACCTCGCGATCGCACGTGACACGTTCGAAGGCGATTCGACCAAGGGCAACCACAACCTGTACCAGATCTTCAGCGGTCCGCAGGACCTTGCGGGCGACGTCGGTTGCGGCGGCTTCACCTGTTACAACGTCGTCTACATGGGGGTCTCGAAGGACGGTGGCCTCACGTTCACCGATCACGTGGTGCATCTCAACCCGGACATCAACGTCAGCTACGGGCACCAGTTCACCAACGTGAGCGTGGATCGCCGGGGCAACGTGTATGCCGTGTACAGCGACAACCACAACATCTACTACAGCTACTCGACCGACCAGGGCTCCACCTGGAGCCGCGCGATCCGGGTCAACACCAGCCCGGCCAACACGGCGATCTTCCCGTGGAGCGTGGCGGGCAACGCGGGTGCCATCGATGTCGTCTACTACGGAACCTCGCACTCACCTGCGGCCGGTGAGACGCCTGACAACTACCCTGCGTCTGCCGCGTGGCGTGTCTACTTCGCGCAGAACCTGCATGCGACCACGGCCGGCTCGACGTTCAGCCAGGTCGCCGCAAGCCCGGTCAACCACTACGGCGGCGTCTGCGAGAGCGGGGTCGGCTGCACCGGCAACCGGGACCTGTACGACGACTTCGGTGTCGCCGCGAGCCCGACCACCGGCCTCGCCTCGATCGTCTACACCGACGACCAGTATCGCGCCAACAACCCGAACAACCCCAACTCACCGAGCTGCACTGCCGCCACGACCAACACCGGAAGCTGCGTCCACACCGCCTTCGCCACCCAGCTCACCGGCGCAGGCATCTACTAGACCCTTCCGCAGGCGGTCGGGGTGCTTCACCACGCAAGGCCCCCGGCCGCCGTGCCGTGCATCGTCCGTTCGGCGCCCCAGCCCATCCTGACGGCTCGAGTGTGCTCGGACGTACCGGTGGATTGTACGGTTTGTCCTCGCACTGCCCCTCTCGCTGCGTCATCGTTGCCGTATGCCGTCATCCGGACGCGCCGATGAGTACGACGGGGGTCGACGTGGTCGAGGGAACGGGACACATGGACGAGGCGACCGCCGAGATGCGCCTGCTCGCCCACCTCGTGAGTTCAGCGGTCTGCGTCCACGGAACCCTGGCCCAAGAGCAGATCGACGAGATCCTCGACCTGGCCGTCACGCCCTGCCATCCCCAGGACCTGATCGGTCAGCCGATTCCGAGCTGAATCGCATCCGCGGCGTCACGTTGCAGCCCGCGGACCGCGCACGAACGGGTGGCCGCGCACGCCGTGCGTACGCAGCCACCCGTTGCTTCAGTCCCTGCGGGTCACGGCTTCCGGCGAAGTCACCTGCCGGTCGGGATCAGGGGCAACCGTCGACGAAGTCGCCCGGGTCGGCGTTGCAGACGTCCGTGCCACCGGAGCCGCGCACCGAGTCGTCGCCCACGCCATCCAGCGCGTTCAGAGTGTCGTTGCCGTCGCCGCCGTTGAGGTGATCGGCGCCCTTGTCCGCGCTGAGGGTGTCGTCGCCCATGCTGCCGAAGAGACGGTCATTGCCGCGCCCGCCGGACATGACGTCGTCATTGGCGCCGCCGGCCA
>JANLYC010000478.1:0-10051 GCA_031365435.1 Nocardioidaceae bacterium | reverse complement strand
TCAGCTGGCAGCTCACCGCATCGCTGTTCCGGCAGACCGGGACGCTCAGGACACCGTCCGTCAGTCTGGTGGGCGCCTTCGCCTCGTCGCTTCCCGACCTCGGCGACCCCGCCGGGCTGACCGCCGGGCCCGTCGATGGCGGCACCGGCCTCGAGCTCGACGTCCCGGCGTACTCCCAAGAGCTGCACCGCGGTGAGGACCCCCACTACAACGGCGGCGGCGAGGCGTGGTGCAGCCCGGCGTCGATGGCGATGGTGCTGGCGTACTGGCAACGGCAGCGATCCACGGCCCACGGGCCACAGCCGGCGGACTACGCCGACGTCGTGCACGCCGACCCGTGGGTCAACTACGCGGCAGCACGCACCTTCGACTGGAGCTACCGGGCCTGCGGCAACTGGTCGTTCAACACCGCGTATGCCGGCCGGTACGGCCTCGAGTCGTTCGTGACGCGGCTGCGCTCGCTCACCGAGGCCGAGCAGTTCATCAGGGCCGGCATACCGCTCGTGGCGTCGGTGACCTTCACCGCCAGCCAGCTGACCGGGGCGGGGTACGGCACGGGAGGTCACCTGCTGGTGATCCGCGGTTTCACCCCGGCCGGTGACGTGATCGTCAACGACCCCGCGTCACACCTCGACCCGAGCAACGCTTCGGTGCGCACCGTCTACGACCGCACGGAGTTCGAGCGCTGCTGGCTGCCGCCGACAGGCGGCATCGTCTACGTCACGCGTCCGCCCGATCTGCCCCTTCCGGAACGGACTCCCCAGCCGAACTGGTGACACGGCCGCGCGGTCGGATCAGTCGACAGCGAGCAACCGGCGGCTCCCGAGGGCGGCAGTGAGAGCCGTCGACAGCTGCAGCAGAAGCGGCGCGGAGTCCGAGCGGTGCCAGCCCTGTGGCGCGCCGTACCAGTAGAGCGGGGCGTCAGGCGCGTCGCCCGCGTCGATCGCCGCCAGCGCAGCGGCCCAACGCTCACCCAGTCCGAAGACAAGTGCGTACGGGAACATCCTCGAGACCAGCTCCTCGCGCTGCTGCAACCGGATGTCGGTGCTGGTGCTGTCGGACAGGAACGCGCGGTAGTCCTGCAGCTCCCGCAGCATCCTGCTCCCGCCGGCGGTGCGCGCCGGTGCCACCTGTCCGGCCGCAGTGAGCGCCACTCCGGCGAGCACGACCGCGAGCCCGACCAGGCCGAAGGTGCTTACCCACGCAAGCACCCCGGTGAGGACTACCCCGGCGGCGACAAGCACCCACCCCGAGGTGGTCCAGCGCGACCGCACGGCGTCCGGCCTTTCTGCGAACCACCCCTGCCGGACCATGTCGTCGTACAGGAGTGCCTGGACCGTGGCCAGGCGCGGCCGCAGCCGGGACCCGAGGGCACTGACGGCCACCGTGTCGCTGCGGTCGCTCGTTGCGCCGTCCTCGAAGATCGCCGCGAAGACCTCGCGCTCGTACGGCAAGAGCTCTTCGCCCGGGTCGTTGCGGCGCCGGAGCAGCCAGTCACCGGCACCGTGCGGCGGAGCGGGCAGCTGTTCGATGAAGAGGTAGTTGCGGACGGCGAGGTCGATGACGGTCGACGCGACGTCGATGGCGTCCGCCCGCTCGTCGACGAGGGTCCCCATCTGCCCGGGGCGTATGCCGCGCGGCGGTGCGAAGACGAGCCTGCCGTCGCCGCCGTCGATCAGCGGAGCGACCTGCACGTCTCCCCGGTGGGCGGTGTCACGGCCCCGCGTCCACCAGAGCAGCGCCGCCGCCACGACACCGAGCAGCAGGACCACCAGCGCCATCGCGAGCTGGGCGCCCGATGCGGTGAACGCCCGGGTGATGCTCCAGCGAGCCCGCAGATCGGTACTGGCCGCGACACCGGACCCGGCGTCGAGACCGAGGATGCCGACCATCTCGTCACCGGGCTCTAGCCCGATCTGGGTCATGGTGGGAGCGGGCACATCGACGAGCTGGGACGACGTACACGGGCGGCTCGAGCCGCGGGGTCCGGCCAGGCAGGACAGCCAGATCGCGCCCGGCGCGTTCCACTGCACGCGGGCGCGCTCGATCGGCACGCCGAAGCCCTGGACGACGGGCCAGCGCACCTCGAGCCCGTCGGCGGTCGCCGCCACCGTGCCGTCGACGTCGTAGGCGAACGAGACCGTCACTGAGCCGTCTTGCGCCGTCGCGAACCGCACGCCCATCGTCTGCGTGGAGTCGGTGCTCGAGGAGGTGGTCTTCGCGACCGGCTGATCGGCGTCGGTGGCGACGTTGGCCAACGAGTACACCCGGTCGTCGGTGGCGTCGTACTGCTCGCGCGTGGTGATCACGCGCTCGACCGCGGCGGTGGAGATCCCGCCGAAGTCGTACTGCACGGTCTCGACGACGTGCAAGGTGCCGTCCTGGTTGACCCGCACGGTCGCCTCATCGTCGCGGATGACGGTCCGGCTGACCGGCGCGGCAACGGCCGCCAAGCCCCACGTCAGCCCGGCGAAGGCGACCAGCGCGCCCAGCACCGCGAGCAACATGCGGCGAGCTGGTCCCGACGGCAGGACGAGGCCGGCAGGACGCGTCCGTCTGGCCGGCACGGATGACATGCCGTCAGGGTAATCTGCCCACAGGTGGCCACGCAGGTCCGGCGAGGCCAAGAACGGCAGGATCGGCGATGTCAGACCCCGCGCAGGGGCCGCAGGGTCCAGCGGACCCGCGCTATCGTCCGCTGCCGCCCGCCGCCGTGTTGCCGCCGCCGCACGCCCCTGCGTGGCAACCCGGAGGTCCGCTCCCACCGCAGCCGTATGCCGGGCAGCCGCCCTACCCGGCATACCCCGGCCCGCTCCGCCCGCCCGGCCCCCCCGGCGCGCCATCCTGGGGCTGGCCGACGCCGCCGCCACGACGACGTAGTCGACTCGGTGCATTACTGCTCGGCCTGGTGGGGATCGGAGCGGCGGGGCTGTTCCTGCTGATCCTCATCGGGGCGGCGACCGAGCAGGGCGCCACCGGACGCGCCGGGGCCGGCAGCAGCGTCGACCACAGCCCGGCCAGGGCCGAGCAGCCCGGCACGACCCCGGTCGACCCGAGCAACGCCCAGCGCGTCGTCGCGGACAACACGCTGTACGTCCAGGGTGGTCTGCCCAACGGCACTTGTCCGGCGCGAGACCTCGGCGACGCGTCGCGCACGCGCCAGACGGCGTTCTACGAGTCGCTCATGACCTGCCTCAACGATGAGTGGAGACCAGCAGTCGAAGGTGCCGGCTACTCCTACCGAGAGCCCGGGCTCGTGGTCTTCGACAGCCCGGTCGACACACCGTGCGGCAACGCCTCGCCCGAAGACGGCCGGACGCTGGCGTTCTACTGCCCGGGGGACTCCGTGATGTACGCCGACGTGCCACAGATGCGGAGGTTCTTCGACAACATCGACGTCGCTTACGCGATCGTGATCGGGCACGAGTTCGGTCATCACGTCCAGCAGGAGACCGGCATGCTGCAGGCGTACGACGACTTGATCTACGACAACTTCGGGGATCGGCTCGAGCTCAGTCGCCGTGTCGAGCTCCAGGCCAGCTGCATGGGCGGCCTGTTCCTAGGCGCCGTCGCCGACACGTTCCCGATGGATGGCACCCGGGTCCGCGAGCTCCAGCAGGTGGCCGGATCGTTCGGGGACGAGCCGGGTGGCCCCACCTCCAAGCGCGACCACGGGTCCGGCGCATCCAACCGACAGTGGATCTTCGCCGGCTACGACGTCAACGACACCGCCGCGTGCAACACGTTCACGGCCTCCCCCGACAACGTCGACTAGGAGTCGACCAGGAGTCGACCAGGAGATGCGATGACCGAGTCGTTCGGAGTTTGGATCGGCGCGGTCCTCGACGTACCCGCCGATCAGGTCCAGGCCACCGACAGGTTCTGGAGTCGTGCGCTGGGCTGGGACGTCGGGGATCCGTGGCCGAGCCACCCCGAGTTCCACTCACTGCTGCCGCCCGAGGGCAGCAGCCACGTGCTGGTCCAGACCGTCGAGGGTCCTGCCCGCGTGCATCTCGACCTGTACGCCGCCGACGTCGACGGCGAGGCCGACCGCATCGTCGACCTCGGGGCCGAGCGCGTCGCCCGGCACGCCCATTGGCAGGTGCTGACCAGCCCGGCGGGGCTGCCGTTCTGCGTCGTGACGTCCGAAGGCGGGCGGGACCGGCCCCCCGCCCAGGAATGGCCCGGCGGGCACCACAGTCGGCTGGTCCAGGTGTGCCTTGACATCCCGCACGGGCGACTCCCGGACGAGACCACGTTCTGGCGGGCGGCGACCGGCTGGGCCTTCGAGGCGTCGGACTCGCCAGAGTTCGCCGGTCATCTCAAGCCCGGCCCCGGCGGCAGCATGCAGCTGTTGCTCCAAGAGCTCGGTCCCGCCGAACCGGCCGAGCCGGCGCGGGCGCACCTCGACCTCGGCGCCGGGACCGACCGCGCGGTCGAGGCGGACCGGCTGGTGTCGCTCGGTGCCGAGCTGGTGCGAGAGCACCGGGGCTGGATCGTGCTGACGGACCCCGCCGGCCTGACGTTCTGCGTGACCAGCCAGCATCCTGACCAGCCGCCGCGAGGTTAGGACACGTCGACGGAGATCGTGTCCCAGCCGGTAGCACCGTCGGGCACGACGTCAGCGCGCGCGCCGGTCTGGGTGTAACCGCTCGCGTCGGTCGCGCGGACCGAGAGCTGGTGGCTGCCCTTCTGCGCGGCCCAGGTGAACGTCCACTGTCGCCAGCTGTCGATGGACGGTTCGACGGCCAGCGTCGCCGGTTGCCAGGCACCGTCGTCGACCCGGACCTCCACCCTGTCGATGCCGGTGTGCTGGGCCCACGCGACGCCGGCCACGACGACGTCGCCCGCGGCGACGGACGAGCCGCTGCTGGGCACGTCGATCCGCGACTCGGTCTTGACCGGCCCCTGGGGTGACCAGCCGCGATCGGTCCAGAACGCCGAGAACAGGTCGAACCTGGAGACCTCCAGGTCGACCACCCACTTGGTCCCCGACACGTAACCGTAGAGTCCCGGAACCACCATCCGGACCGGAAACCCGTGTTCGGGCGTGAGCGGCTCGCCATTCATGGCGAGCGCGAACATCGCGTCCCTGCCGTCGGTCAGCGCGCTCAGCGGAGTACCGGCCGTCCAGCCGTCCGCGGACGTCGACAGCACCGCATCGGCATCCGGATGGACCCCGGCATCGGCGAGGACGTCTGCGATGCGCACACCCGCGAAGCGCGCGTTGGAGATCAGGTCGCCGCCGACCGGGTTCGACACGCAGCACAGCGTGATCCACGCCTCGTGCAGCCCGCGGTCGAGCAGGTCCTGATAGGTCAGCGTGAGTTCCCGGTCGACCATGCCATGGACGCGCAGCTGCCAGTCCGTGGGCAGGATCTGCGGGATCGCCAGCGCGGTGTCGATCCGGTAGAAGGCGTCCTGGCTCGTGACCCAGGGCGTCACCCCCTTGGCCCCCAGGTTCGCTCCGGCGGGAGCCGGCCGCGGGCTGATCGGCAGGCGTAGCCTGCGCCGGGCGGCCTCGACGGCCGCGCGGCTGTGCGCGAAGACTCGTCCGCTCGCCCCGGCGACGACGGCGCCGGCCGCGACCAGCCCGGCTGCCACGAGGAAGCGCCGTCGACTGAGTGCACGATCGGCGGCTAGGTCCGGGTCGGGGGCCCGGGTGGCGTCGGGTCGCTCCCAGGGGGCAGGCTCGCGCACCCGCGACGGAGCTGCCCGCTGCCCCAACGGCGCCAGTAGCGCCAGCGTTGCGATGCTCACCACGACCCCGGCCACCGCCGGGATGTACGTCGCCGACGACGGCGTCAACCGGTCGTGGACCGCCCCGACGAGAACCACGCCCATCACGACGAAGACGCCCTCGGCAGCCAGCACACTGCGGAAAGCGAGAAGCCCCACGGCCGCGCTGATCAAGGCCAGCCCGGCGAGGGTCAGCACGATCAGGACTGTCTTGTCATGGTGGCCGACCAGGCCGATCACGCGCTCGACAACGGCGCCAGGGGTCAGCCGCAGGATCGACTCAGCGACGGCCACGACCGGCGATACCCGTTGATGCAGCAGGCCACTGGCCAGCTCCGACACGGCAAGACCGGACCCGGCGGACACCAGGCCGAGGACAACGCCTAGGGTGCGCCGGCGCTGCCTTGCGTTCGTCATACTTCGATGGTGCCTCAGCCGGCCGGCCGAACCCTGCCGAGCCGGCGGATGTCACACACTCGTCATACCTGCGCGATGATGCTCCCGTGACCTCGAAGCCGACCACCCCGATGCCCCGTGTCGGTGTCGCCGTCGACGTCCATCCGCTGGTCGAGGGGCGGGCGCTGTGGTTAGCGGGGCTGCACTGGCCTGACGAGGCGTGGGGGCTGACCGGACATTCCGACGGTGACGTGGTCGCGCATGCGGCCTGTGACGCGCTGCTCTCGGCTGCAGGTCTCGGCGATCTCGGCAGTCAGTTCGGGACAGCCGATCCGCAGTGGGCCGGCGCGAGCGGGGTCGCGTTGCTGAGCGAGACGGCCCGCCGGCTCGCCGACGCCGGGATCGTCGCGGGCAACGTCGCCGTCCAGCTCGTCGGCGAGCTGCCCCGGCTGGGCCCGCGCAGGGCCGAAGCCGAACGTGTCCTCTCGGCTGCTGCGGGCGTCGAGGTCACGGTGACCGCGACGACGACTGACGGGCTCGGCCTCACCGGACGCCGCGAAGGGCTCGCCGCGATCGCCACCGCGCTCGTCTACCGCTGACGCCGGTCCGCCGCAACGATCAGCTCGGCCGCCTGGAGGTCCAACAGCCGGGTGATCTTGAAGCCGGCCGGGTGGCCGTCGACCAGCATGACGTCGGCGCCGAGCCGTTCGACCAGGCTCGCGTCGTCTGTTGCCGTGTCGGCTTCCGCGCCGGCCACCTCGTGAGCGCGTCGCAAGATTCCGACAGTGAAGCCTTGCGGCGTCTGCACGGCTCGCATGGATGTTCGGTCCACCGCAGCGCTCGACCCTTGCTCGTCGACGTGCCGCAGCGAGTCGGCGACGGGCACGACGGGAACCACGGCTTCGGCGCCGGCGCGCAGGGCCGCGACGACCCGATCGGTGACCGCGGGCGGTACCAGAGGTCGTGCCGCATCGTGCACGAGGACGAGGTCGGCTGTGCTCTCGACGGCCGCCAGCCCCCTTCGCACGGACTCCTGCCTGTTCGCGCCGCCTTCGACGACGACGACGGGGACGCGTACGTCGGACAGTTCGGCGGTGACCGTCTCCACCAGGTCTGCCCGGGTCACGACCACGACACGATCGACCGCGTGCTCGACGGACCGGATCGCGTGCCGGATCAGCGGCTCGGAGCCCAACCGCCGCAACGCCTTGGGAGGCCCGCCGCCGGCCTCATCGGCTGCGAGCCGGCACCCTGAGCCCGCCGCCGGGATGATCGCCGTCACGGAGTGCACACCGCCAGCATCGCAGACCGCACGGAGATGCCAACGGCCCCGCCAGGTGGCGAGGCCGTTGCATGCGTGTGAAGGATGGGCTCAGGAAGCCAGGACCTCGTCGAGAATCGTCTCGGCCTTGTCTTCGTTGGTGTGCTCAGCCAGCGCCAGCTCGGAGACGAGAATCTGGCGAGCCTTCGCCAGCATCCTCTTCTCACCGGCCGACAGGCCACGCTCACGCTCGCGGCGCCAGAGGTCGCGGACGACCTCAGCCACCTTCATGACATCGCCGGAGTGCAACTTCTCCAGGTTGGCCTTGTAGCGACGTGACCAGTTGGTCGGCTCCTCCGTGTGTTCTGCGCGCAGAACGTCGAACACGCGTTCGAGACCCTCCTGATCCACGACATCGCGGACACCCACGAGGTCGAGGTTGCAGGCAGGTACGCGAACGACGAGGTCGTTCTGGGCGACAATGCGGAGGACGAGATAGAGCTTGTCCTCACCTTTGATCTTGCGGGTCTCAATATCTTCGATGACCGCGGCCCCGTGATTGGGATAAACCACCGTCTCGCCGACCGTAAACGTCATGTGTCAGCTACCCCTTTCCAGGCCTTAAGGATATCACGTTCTCAGGATCGTCGGAATCGCGTTTTGCCTGTTCAGAGCGTTATTTGGGGCTTGACAAACCTTAGTTCTCGTGCGTGTCGTCGGTCCGCCGCAATGCCTGCGCGCGCGTTTCGCTACGCTGACCCTGCCGTGCCCGGGCCCCCTTCGCACGGTCCCGACACGGCCTCTGTGATCCAGATCCGCGCCAAGGAGGACACCTCACGTGGAGCACACCTCCCTCTCCCCGATCGGCCTCGCTGTAGATGGGACGCCTGCCCGTCGTGCGCGCCACCGTGGTATCCGTCGGCTGGCGACGGCACTCATTGCAGCCTCACTCGTCGCCATCAGCGGCTGTGCCGCCAACTTCAGCGCGCAGACCCAGGCCGTCTACCAGCCGGCGGTCGGCAGTGTCGAGCGCAGCGGTGACGTCTTCGTCCTCAACGCACTCGTGCTCGCAGACGACCAGGGCGACGGCACGCTGGTGATGACCTTGATCAACCAGACCAGCCCGACGGACTTCCTGACCGCCGTGACGGCCACCGTGCTCGGTGGCGGCGGCGTGGACGTCGGGACCCTGCCCACCCTGTCCTCAACCGTCGCCAACGCGCCGACCACCGGCGTCGAGCTGCCCACGCAGACCGCCGTCAAGTTCCCCGAAGGGGGCTTGGTGCAGCTCAGCTCCGCCGACCTGAAACCCGGCGGCTACCTGACCCTCACGCTCACGTTCAAGGAAGCGGCGCCGCTCGACTTCGATGTGCCCGTCGTGGCCGAAAGCCCCACCTATGACGGAATCACCGTAGGTCCGATCGTGAGCCCGGCGACGACCACCCCATCATGACCCGGCCCGTGCGGGCGGCCGCGCTGAGGAACGTTGCGCAAGGCGGCGTTGCGGACTGCTCAGGCTGACACGGCCGCCTGAGCGTCGTACTTGTAACCGAGACCACGCACGGTGACGAGCAGGCTCGGGTTGGCCGGATCCGGCTCGATCTTGGCGCGCAACCGCTTGACGTGGACATCGAGCGTCTTGGTGTCGCCCACGTAGTCGGCTCCCCAGACGCGGTCGATCAGCTGACCCCGGGTGAGCACCCTCCCGGCGTTGCGCAGGAACATCTCCAACAGCTCGAACTCCTTGAGGGGCAGCCGGATCTCGCTGCCCCGCACCGTCACCACGTGGCGATCGACGTCCATCCGGACGGTGCCGGCCTCGATGGTGGCCGGAGTCAGGTCGGGCTCGACACCCCGGCGGAGGACCGCCCGGATCCGCGCCACGAGCTCGCGCGGGCTGTAGGGCTTGGTGACGTAGTCGTCTGCGCCCAGCTCGAGTCCGACCACTTTGTCGACCTCGGCGTCCTTGGCGCTGACCATGATGACGGGCACGGACGAGACCTGACGGATCCGGCGGCAGACCTCGGTGCCGGGGATCCCGGGGAGCATCAGGTCGAGAAGCACGATGTCGGCGCCACCTCGTTCGAACTCCTTGAGCGCGTCCGGCCCGTTGCCGGCCAGGGCGACGTCGAACCCCTCCTTGCGCAACATGTAGGCCAAGGCGTCGCTGTAGCTGTCTTCGTCCTCGACGACAAGAACGCGCGTCACGAGGCCTCCTCTGGATGGGTCAAGCGGCTGGGAACAGTCGGCCGGTCGTGGCTGTGGAGTTGCTGGAGCACGGGCTGCTCGTCCGACGCCGGCAGGCGGTCTTCTCGGCCGAGCTCTGCGATCGGCTCGTCGAGTACGCCGGCGACGCGCGGCCCGTCGGCCTCGCGGGCACCAGCCGGTGCGGTGTGGCTGACCGGCATGCCGGTGTCGGCGTCCACTCTGGCCGGCAAGGTCAGCGTGAACGAGGAGCCCTCGCCCTCGACGCTCCAGACCTTCACCTCACCTCCATGCGTGGCGGCGACGTGCTTGACGATGGAGAGACCGAGGCCGGTGCCACCGGTCGCGCGTGCCCGGGCCGGGTCGACGCGGTAGAAGCGTTCGAAGATGCGGTCGAGCTCTTCATCCGGGAAGCCGACGCCCTGATCGGTCACGACGATGTCCACCATC
>JANLYC010000456.1:0-2371 GCA_031365435.1 Nocardioidaceae bacterium | reverse complement strand
CCTACCTCGCGTGGGCCGCCTGACCCCACCCCCGTCGATGGCCGACGATCCGGTTGAATGTTCGTGCGCACTGTCACGAACCGATCGGACCTCGACCTCTATGCCGCGTATGCCGCGCTCGACCCTTGCTGCTGGTCCCGGTGATCGCACCCGGACCGGCTTTGGCCGCGATACGCCGTACTACGTCGCGGCTGTTGTCCTCGGCGCGGTGCTGATCGTACTCACCGCCATCCGACAGCCGTTCAGCTACGACGAGCTGACCCAGATCAACGTCTATGGCAGCGACAGCATCTCCGTCATCACCGGGGCCACTCGGCAACCGCCCATAGACCCATTGCTCGGGGCGCTCTTCCAGCACGTCTTCGGCGAGGGCCAGCTCCGGCTGCGGCTGGTCCCCGTCCTGTCCGGCATCGGCAGCCTCACGGTGCTCTCACTCCTGCTGCGACACCTCGGACTGCGGTGGGCAGGCGCCTTCATCGTCCTGCTCGCCGCGACGAGTCCGTTGGTCCTGCGCTACAGCGCCTACACCCGGCCCTACGCGCTGCCGTTTTTCCTCATGCTGCTTGCGACATACGCCGCCCAGCGCTGGCTGGACGACCGGCACCGTGGCTGGCTCATCACCGCCGGTGTGACGGCGTTCGTCCTCCCATTGGTCCGCGTGCCCGAGCCCACGGTCTACCTGCTGTCGACGGCCGCGATCCTGGCGTGGTTCAGCTACCGCGGCAGGTTGGCCCGGGACCGGACCAAGCCGTTGATCGTCATCGACCTCGCTGCCCTGCTGTCGATGGGGCTGATGCAGTTCTTCTCGCTGTCCTCGAGCGCAGGGGGGTTCTTCGACCCCAGCCCCTCGGGCGTCATCGACCGGTTCCCCACCGGAGTGCACGAGCTGGCGACGTCATTCGTGGGCGTGCTCGCATCGGCGTTTCCGTGGTGGCCCTTGACGCTGCTCGCGGTCATCGCCGCCCTGGCGATCCCGCCTGTACGTCGACGGCTGTTCGGCTGGGTGTTCTGGTGGCCCTTGCTGGCGGCTCCCGTCGCCTTCGCGATCGCCTACCACTTCGTCAACCCGTTCCCTTTCTTCGCCCTGCCCTACCGAGCGCGAGCCGCGTCATTCTTCGCTCCGGCGTTCCTCTTGGCGCTGGCCGCGCTGGCCGTCGCGGTCGAACGTCGCGAGATCACCGGCAGGGTCAAAGTCGCAGTCGCGGCTTTGCTGGCTGCGGTCTTCATCGGCCAGCTGCCGGCCACCGCTGACGTCGTCGTCAACGACGCGGCGCCCGACTTCGCGGTGATCTCAGACGTCTTGACGACGCAGGTGCCTGACAACGCGATCGTGATCTACGACCGACCGACGCCGGTGGGTCAATCGCGTCAACCGTTCCAGGGCACCCCTCGCTACATGGGTGACACCCCGTTCACAGCGTCGCTCATCGACGTCCCCACGCACGTGGACGAGCTTCCGACGACCGGCCCGGTCTACATGTTGTTCAACGGTCAGTGCGCGCACGCCGGCCGCTGCGTTCCCGGCGACCGCGCTGCCGTCGACCTCTCCGTTCCGGGCTGGAAGGTCGTCTACCAGCGGGAGCGGTTCACGCTCTACGCCCCCACCGACGGACAGGACGGGACCTCCGGCATCGTGACTGCGATGACAGACTTCGCCGACGCCCTCGGCGTCCGCCTCGGTTACCTCGAGACGTATGCCGCCGCAGCGGTGCTCGATCACGAAGGCAAACCGGCGGAGGCCAAAGCCCTCATCGCCGCCATGTTCGCCCAGGCCTCTCCCGAGGTCAGCGCGCTGATCCGCCAGCACGACTCCAGCCTCGACCCGTTCATCATCGGATCGGACGACTAGCACAGGCTCGGCCGACCAGGCCGCCGGTGGGACCACGCGAGCGCCGGGTACCGGTCTGACAAACACGTTGCCTTTCTGCTTTGGTTGCTCTAGAGTAACGGTTGCCCATGAGTAACCTACCTGCCCCGGAGGCCGCCTTCGACGCGCTGGGACACCCCATGCGCCGACGGCTGCTGGAGGTGCTTCGCGACGGTGCTCGCCCGGTCCACGAGATCGCCGCGGCGCTGCCCATCGGGCGACCGGCGGTCAGCAAGCACCTCAAGGTGCTCGAGGGGGCCGGACTCGTCGCGCACCACTCCCACGGGACCCGCAACCTGTACGCCGTGGCGCCGGCCGCACTCGCACCCCTGCAGCGCTGGCTCACCGAGACCTGGGGAGACGCGCTGGACGCCTTCGTGTCGTACGTCGACCAGCGCGACCTCTCCCGCGACACGGAGGACGAGACATGAACGGTCCACTCGACGCTCCTACGCCCGCGCAACCGACGCAAGCGGCGCCATCGACCCCGCCGGCGCGGTCGGT